>JAPKYM010000304.1 GCA_026394315.1 Candidatus Bathyarchaeota archaeon
CTCTCTCATCCTATCTTAATCGTCCCTAACTTACCTTACTTCTTCGAAGGTCAGTATTTTCAGATTGGCGGGTTTCTTGGCCACGTTTGAGATGCGGTCTCCAACTATAATCGCTATCTTCTTCTCCTCAGCGATGTCGAGCATTCTCTGCGTTATTATGCCGTCGAATACGACGGCGTTTACGCCGTCTGATTCTTTGAGTCTCTCAGCGAGTTCACTGACAGGCATCCTATTCTTTGGGGCCCCGTTGGCATCGAAGGTGATTGCCTCCAAGGTCTCCTTGAGCTCATTGACAGCCTCCATTATGAACTGGGCCTGAGGCGGACCTACGGGTTGCTTGGGTGCCTCCAACTTCTTTCCAGCTTGCACCTTTTCTCTGAGGCATCTCATCACCTCTTTTGGTGTTAGGTCCTCAACCTCTTTTCCGGGCGGTGCTCTTGTAATGTAGTCTAGCTCAGCGACTTGCGTCAGTTCCTTGAGTATGAGGTCTCCGCCTCGGTCTCCGTCGAGGAAGGCTGTCACTTCCTTGTTCTTGCATAGAGAGATGATAGTCTGTGGAACCTTTGTTCCTTCCATCCCAATTGCATTTTTTATTCCGCATTTTAGAAGATTAATGACGTCTGCTCTTCCCTCGACAATTATTATGGAACCACTTGATCCCACTTCTGGGCCTGCAGGAAGCTCTTCTGAGCCGAATTTTAGAACGTCACTCGGCCTAACAGAGTCCGAGACCTCTCTGATGACCTCGTCAGTGCTAGGGGTTGATTCGACCATCCAACCTTGAAGTATCTGTTTGGCCTTGCCCCTTATAACTTGTCTTTTCTCATCGCGTTCATCTTGCATTGGCTCAAGCGTGATCTTTGCATCGCAGGGACCTATTCTGTCGACGCTTTCAACAGCGGCCGCTATTATTGCTGTTGAAGTCTTGTCTAAGCTAGAGGGGATTATGATCTCGCCTGTCGTTCGGTCGTTCTTTGACTCCAGTCTTATTCCTATTCGACCTAGTCTTCCACTCTTCTGGAGTTCCCTTAGATCAAGGTCAGGACCGAAGAGCCCTTCGGTCTGCCCGAAGATTGCGCCGATAACATCAGGTTTCTCGACAACACCCTCCACATCATATCTTGCCCGAATTAGGTATTTGGTGGTCGGTGCAAATTTTCCATTGTCTTGCATAAGCATATAACCTCCAATTCGAATTCACTCTCTAATGTGACCGTGATATGGGATTCTTGTGCCTACGCATCCTTAAAAGGTATTTCCTTTCAATCGCCCTAATGTGGACGGATGCCGACTCCAACCTCAGCTTTTCGACATAATCTGCAAGTTCTTCCACAGCCCTTATCTCGGATCGGGAGAGTGCCTTGAGCCTCTTCCATATCGTGAGGTCAACCTTTACTTTCATTCGTGACATTTCGTCAATCAGTTTGGCAGCCAAACGGACCCCTTCTCCGTCGAAATCCGTCAATACAGTCACCTCACGATGATCGATGAAGCGCGATGCAAAGTCGTAGAACCCGTCTCCTCGAGCCTTGAGGCAGACGATCTTTCCGAGAATTTTCAGTTGTCTGAGAGCGTCTTTGTCCTTTCTTCCTTCAACAATAATTGGGATCCCAGTCTGTGAGCGACCAATCAGCTTGGCCAGTGTTCTTTCTATTTCTTCGAGTTTGCGTACCGCACAATCTCAATTAGGGGGTTTGCTCTGACCTCTTTGGGGGGACAAAAGGCGTTCTTGATCTTCTGTCTTATCTCTTCAGGCATATCATGAATGAGAATGGAGCTTCCCGCAATGCTCTTTGACATCTTCGCCCCTATACGCATGTTCATCTCCTTGTCTTCATCGAATTCTCCTATAGGTGTCTCGGCAGGTCCTGTCAATCCTGTAAGTAAGGGGGTGTGTATACATGCAGGTTTCCTCCATCCCATCTTATCCGCTGCCTCTCGTGCCAACATGTGAGCCTTTCTCTGATCGATCCCGGAACAAGCGATGTCAATGTTCATCTGAAATATGTCAGCAGCCTGCATACACGGGTAGATCAGGGCCGCCGCCTCGATCTCGGCCTCGCTTAGCCTTCTACCCATTATGGGCAAAGCTCTCAGAACTCTATTGACGCTGGCACTCTTTGCTATCCTTACAACCTTCTCCCAATAATCGACCTTCCCGGCCAAGTCGGATGCCCATACATACCTGACCTTCTGCGGGTCAAGACCTATGCTGGTGAAGCATTCCCTGAAGTATCCGCCACAGAACCTGATCTTCTCCATGTCCCCCCCTAACTTATTATTAATCAGGGAATGCCAGTCTGCAAGGAATATCGTGAATTCGAAACCTGCTTCGACAAGATCTTTGATCTTTCTTCCACATACAAGTCCCATTCCCAGATGCATCATACCTGAACATTCAAAGCCCCAGTAGGCTTTCGGCCTTGGTGATGTGGCTAGCAGATCCCTAATCTCATCAAGTGTGATAATCTCCTCTGCGTT
The DNA here is from genome assembly GCA_026394315.1 of Candidatus Bathyarchaeota archaeon. Lineage (GTDB taxonomy): Archaea > Thermoproteota > Bathyarchaeia > 40CM-2-53-6 > RBG-13-38-9 > JAPKYM01. The sequence goes on from JAPKYM010000304.1 coordinate 2,482, forward strand.
CCTTGTGACAAGAGATAGTCTTTCAACGATATCCATAGAATCCACTGGCATCGCTAATCAAGCGGCGCGCGCGCCGCTTAAAAGTCTAGTCACTCACAAAGCCTAAACTTAAACTGTGCATGTTAACTCATTTATAGGACAGTCTAGAGTCTACACCCTCTAGGCGGGCGCCAGTATCTGCCTGCCTCCGAGAGAACCCGATTAAGTGGGGCGACGCCCCTCAATGAAGTTTGGGTGTTAGTGTTGTAGGCGACATCACCCCGCCGCCTCCAGGCGGCGTGGCGAGACCCGCGTGGTTAGCGGCACAAGACCCGAAACAGGAGATGGGATCAGCCTACGATAGAAGCCCACACCTTGACATCAGCGTCTCGAAGGGATCCCTTTGGTAGACTCTACCCTGGGGCCTGATCATGGTAACCTGTCACAAGTGCGGTGAACCGTCAGATCTTCCGTTCGTGTGCAACTACTGTCATCAGCCATATTGCATAAGTCACAGACTCCCGGAAGCACATAGATGTGTTGGCCTGAATTTAGCGGTAAGACCGGCACTTTCTCGGCAAAGTTCATTTGAACCGAAAATCAGGCGATCCTTAAAGCCAGTCCTTCAGAGCATCTTTGATCTAGGTGAGACTCAACAGATCATCGTTGCTTGGTTAGTAATCAGTCTCTGCTTCTCAGCAAGTGCAACAGCATCATTGCAGATATTCACTCAGAGATTCATGGTTTCTCTCTTAACAGTTGGGCTAGGGTTCGTGCTACACGAGTTGGCACACAAGTACACGGCTCAGAGATATGGCTGCATATCAGGCTTCAGAATCTGGCCGGCGGGACTGGGCCTAGCACTCAGCTTGGCTATTCTCTCTCGAGGTAGTTTGATATTTGCTGCACCAGGTGCCGTGTATATAACCCGCAGGAGTGGTGGTGGACTCTCTCGCCGCGAAAATGGGATCATCTCAGCCTCAGGTGTTTCGATGAACTTGCTTCTGGCATTCGTGTTCTGGCTGGTGTCGGTTTTGGGAGGTTCTGTTGGAAGCATCGGTCGTTTCGGTTCGACCGTCAATCTTTGGTTGGCAGCCTTCAATTTGATCCCAGTCTCACAGCTTGACGGTGCCAAGGTCATGGCATGGAACATGAAAGTCTGGGTGATCATGACCGCCTCGGCTTGGCTTGGGCTTCTCTTCTTAGCCTGATTATTCAGACGCTTGATATCTGACCCTTTGACAGAACCTTGGCGAAGTAGAGCTCAACACCTTCTCTCAATGTATTTTCTTGAAGGTTACCTAGTGACGTTGGGGTTTCAAGAATTCTTCTAGGGATTCTTAGAGAATCAGGATTGAACCCTTCTCGGATCTTGAATTCATTCTTCATCTTCAGGATCTCATGACCCGTGTTCATCAGCTTCTTTTGGTCGAATTCGTAACCGACAGTTGACAGTGCTTTGATGACAAACTCTGGAGTGTAGTTGTTTCTTGCAAAGAAGCATACCACAAGGCTGGATAGTATTTGGCGCCATCGCTCTTCCGCAAGGAGTAAATCGACTATCTTCTCAATCTCGAGAGGTTCTTTTGTGAGGGAGGCTTTCTGATCGATGCTGTAACCGGCGCTGTCAAGGTGACTGTGACGCGCACCTACGAGAAAGCCCAAGTATGCTGCAGGCCCAGTATGGTAGCCGGGCATCTCATTCCCGCCGAAAGCCAAAGCGAAGTCCCCTCCTCCGTACTTGGTGGACGCATATTCCACACCCTTACCAAGTGCCAGGTAGAAATCGTTCGGCTGTTCAACGATCATCCTTATGGCTTGGAGATACTGCTCTACATCCCCCCAAGACAGCCTCAATCGAACCTCTTTCTCGGAGATGAGTTGCTTCTCCTGGGCTTCTGTAGCCCAAGCCAGAATTAGGCCGGTGCTCATTGCATCTAGACCTTGAATCTCAACCTCATCCAAGAGTCTCAGCAGGCCGCTCGGGTCGGCTACTTCAAGCATTGACCCTAAAGCATAGATGAGTTCGTAGTCATACGAGATCATGCATGTCTTGAAGAATAGTGGCTCAGAGACGTAAGGCTCTCTTAAGGCCGCCAAGTGTATGCAGCTTACTGGACAATGAGAACATGCAACCCTTCTGCCAAGATAGTTTTTGGCAAAACTTTCGCCAGAGATGTTTTCTGCTTTCTCAAAGTGACTCTTCATTAGATTCTTGGTGGGCAGACTCCTTGATTCATTCAGGACGTTGATGTTCATAGGTGTTCCCAGCTCATGATACTTCTTCATGGCTGGGGACTTTGTAACACTCTTGAAGATTTCCTCGTAGGCTTCACGGTAGGCTCCTGGATCTTTAACTTTCAGGCGGCGCTTTCCAGAGACCACCAAAGCCTTGAGCTTCTTGCTTCCGAAGACAGCCCCTAAACCAAGCCTGCCAAAGTGCCTGTAAGTCTCTGTTATCACAGAGGCATATGAGATGAGCCTCTCTCCCGCTCTTCCGATCCTCATGATCGTCCTGATTCCCGATCCGGCTTCCCTCTCTCTGATGACTCTGCCCACAGTGTAGCTGTTTCCCATACCCCAAAGCACGGACGCGACCCGAAACTCCAATTTCTCTCCATGGATCGAGATGTAGACTGGCGTGTCACTGGAGCCCTTTATCACTATGGCTCCGTAGCCTGCGAGCCGGATGGCTGTTGCGCTTCTGCCTCCAGCGTGACTCTCGCCGAGATTTCCTGTCAGTGGAGACTTGAACATGGCAACGGTCTTCGAGGCCAAGGGATATACACCGTTTAGTGGACCTACTGCAAAGACTATCGGATTCTCCGGGCCCAAGGGCGCAGCGCCTTTGGGGCATTCCTGCAAGAGTAGTTTTGAAGCTACACCTGTTCCGCCCAGGTAGGTCTCGAAGAGATCGGGTCGCTCTTCAGTCCAGAAGCTTCTATTTGTCAGATCGACGTAAAGAATCCTGCACAGAGTGTCGCCACTAATCAATTTTCTCGACACCAGCAGGCTCAATCTTTAGGACGTCGTAAGGGCAGTGTTGCACGCAAAGTCCACAGTGAGTGCAGACTATCGGCTTGTTCTTCTCCTCGTCCCAGAAGATCGCTCTAAGGGTGCAAGCGTCGATACAATTGCCGCATCCAATGCATTTCTTTTGATCAAGTATCACGCCTCCATGGGCTCGCTTACTTAAGGCATCGGTCGGGCAGCTCTTCAAACAAGCTGGATCGGTGCAACCTCTGCAGACTATGACTATGAACCCACGTTCAACTCCACCAGCTGAGTTCACTTGAATGGCAGATCTTCCAAGACCGGCTTCTCCAAATCTTCTCGCACAAGCGAACATGCAACATTGACAGCCAACGCATAAGTTGACGTCTCTGACTGACATTCGTCCTTGAAGAACCCTCTGCAACTTCGTGACCTCCAATATTGTCTACCTATATTCTTGTATTCCGGTTGTGGATGATAGAATATTACCATACGCCTCTATTGAATGTTGTTCGTATTACTTTGCTTGCCGATTCTTCAGATCTCCAGTAGCGCGCACTTCGACACTCGAGAGCTCAAAAGAAAGGTTATTAGAGATATGCAGCAAATCTCCCAATGTATAAGCATGGTAAAGAGTCTAAGCCTCCTGACAGACCGCCAGATCCAAGTTCTAAGGCTGAGAAAAAGAGGATTGACCCAAGAAGAGACAGCCAAGCAACTTAAGACAACTAGAGAGAATGTCAGCATACTCGAGAGCAGGGCGCGCAGGAACATCACCAGAGCAAGAACAACTATAGAAATCCTCGAGGATTTGGGAGTAGCTGTGAGGGTCGTTATCAAGCCTGAGACGCCAGTCTTGGAGATGTCTAAGATTATAATCAAGAGAGCGGACAATGCTAATGTGAAAATTAAAATTGATTGCATAGACCTTTTGGAGAGAATTAAGATGAAGGCTAGGAATAAGATCAAGGGTAAGAAAGTTGTTGAGGCGATATCCGTTACTGTGTTACCTTACGGAGACCTGATAGTCGATTGACACTTCCCTGCCTAAAG
>JAPKYM010000352.1 GCA_026394315.1 Candidatus Bathyarchaeota archaeon
GTACTCTCCCTTGAGAGAATGAACAAGATCTTAGAGATAGATGTGGAGAACCTTCAATTCCTTGCAGAAGCTGGCGTAAGCATCCGCGAGATAAATGACCGACTAAAACCTCTCAACCTCTTCATTCCACCAGATCCGGCCAGCGAAGTCGCATGCACCATAGGCGGGTGCGTCGCCAATAACGCAGGCGGTATTCATGCAGTGAAGTACGGTACCTTCAGAGATTGGGTCTTAGGGGTCGAGCTCGTCTTACCCACCGGCGAAATTGTTTCAACGGGCACAAAGACCAGGAAGAGTGTCTCAGGATACGACTTGACAGGCCTCATAACTGGCTCAGAAGGCACGCTGGCAATAATAACAAAAGTCCGAGCCAGAGTAATCGCAATCCCTGAAAGCCGAATGGTTACAACAGCATACTTCAAGACCCCAGAAGATGCAGGCAGAGCAGCATTCAAGATAATGGTTGGAGGCCTCAATCCCTCAGCAATCGAGCTGCTCGATAAGACAACCATGTACACAATATCTCAGTACCTTAAAATGAAGCTACCAGAGGCGGGATCGATGCTGATTCTGGAGTTCGATGGCCCGCGCAGCGATGTGGACTACCGCATGGGCCTAGCTGAAAAGATATGCAGGCAGGAAGGCGTCACAGAGGTTAAGATCTCAGCCACTGAACAAGAAAGCCTGGACTTGTGGAATGCCCGAAAGACTGCGTTTCAGTCCCTAGCGGTTCTCGGAAAAACCTCGATCCTAATAGAAGACATAACGGTACCACTGAGCAAGATCCCAGAAATGCTGCGGCGCATACACGAGATCTCGGAGAAGCACGGGATTTTAGTCCCAACCTTTGGCCACGTTGGAGATGGAAACCTCCACCCCCACGTCCTTTACGATGAAGAATACAAGCCAGAATATCAGAGAGCTAGGGATGCTACAGACGAGATCTTCAAGACAGCCGTCGAACTCGATGGAACAATCTCCGGTGAACACGGCATAGGAGTACTCAAGAAAAAATACTTCCCACTTGAACATGCCCCCGAGGAGACAACGGTCATGTTGAAGATCAAGGGGCTCTTCGATCCAAACAACATCCTAAACCCAAACAAGATCTTCCCATCAAGAGAGTGATCAAGTGGCTTTCAGACTCTCCCTCAGCAAGGAGATGAACTACGAGCTCAACAAGTGCTTCAGATGCAGCTTCTGCAGAAGTCAATGCCCAATATATCACGCGAAGATGAATGAGACATGGAACGCTCGAGGCAGAATGATGGCCGTCCAGCTCTTGAAAGAGGGGAAGATCACACTTGACGATAGGGTGCTTGATCGAATCTACACATGTGCGCTCTGCAAATCCTGTGAAAAGATCTGTCCCGGGCTGGTAAAGGTCACAGACATTGTCAAAGAGGTGAGAACCCAACTAGCCGACGCAAAGAAAGGCCCACTACCAGAACATTTGGAGATGTTGGAGAACATCAACACCACTGGAAATGCTTTGGCGATGAAAGCCATATCACCTGAGCTCCAGAAGGCGATCGACAAAATGCCTCAGAAGGCGGATACAATCGTATTCATGGGATGTGTAGCCCAGTATGTCTATCCGACACACCTGATCACACTCTTCAAGATTCTTGAGCAGATGAATACCCGTTTCTCAGTTTTGAGGGAAGAAATCTGCTGTGGAAGTTATCTGGCTGAACTCGGGTTGGCCAAGGAAGCCGAAGAAGTCTTAGCGAGGACTGCTCAGAGGCTCAAAGAGCACGGAGTGAAAAGGATTATCACATTATGCCCAATGTGCTACAACACATTCAAGCATGACCTTCCAGAACTTGGTACAGCGTCAAAGATTGAAGTCCAACATTCAACACAGGTCTTGGAAGACGCCCTTGAGAAAGGAGTGCTTAAGACAATACGGCCTCTAAAGATGAAGTTTGCGTATAAGGACCCATGCCACTTGGGAAGATATGCCGAGCTTTACGACCCCCCAAGAAACATACTCAAAAGGATAGGGGGAATCGAGCTTGTGGAGCTGGAAAGGACTAGGGAGTTCTCACGATGCTGTGGCGGAACGATAAGAGTGCCTTATTCCGAACTGAGGAATAGCCTCTGCAGAAACTTCTTCGACGACGTTGTGAAATCGCGGGTTGAAGGGGTGGTCACTGCGTGCCCAACATGTTTCCACAACTTGTACTCAACAGCGCCATATACAAACAATTCTGTGAACGTGAAGGGCAATTGCCAAGTTCGGTAAGAACAGTCAATCTTCATCCAATAATTAGCTATCTCTCCGTAGGACTATTATTGCTTTCAACCCTGTTTGCATCGGTGTTCATGGCAACTGGTCATGGTGCCGGAGAAGACTATTCCAGCTTGAAACCTGGGACCAACTTGCAGAGGACCCTTGATGCTTGGGGGAAGGGGCCTTTCTGTGCGAGCTGTCACAACATACCATATCCTCTTCCCCCTGAACAGTCACCTCCTCAGGCAGAAAATTTTGTCGAGTCCATGGGCATGGAGCCCAGCTTGAAACGTCTAACTGATGGTTCTGGAAGTGATGTTAGTGCGTTGTACAGTCCTAAAGGCGATAGGATCTTCTGGGTTACTGACAGTCAGGGCGGTTGGACGATATGGTCTATGAATGATGATGGAAGAGACAAGAAACAACTCACTTCAAATGATGTGATTAGTGGTTGGCCTTCATGGAGCCCAGACGGACAAGAAATAACCTATTGGGCATATGATCCGGCATCAAAGACCACTGACATATGGAAGATGAACGCGGATGGGAGCACCAAAGTGAAGTTGACTTCCGACGGTACCTACAAGGGTTCTCCTATGTGGAGTCCACGCGGAGACAGAATATCCTACACAGCAAACCAGACAGGAAACATGGAAGTATACGTCATAAACACCGACGGTGGAGAAAAGAAGCAACTAACCACAGGACACAATCCTGGCTATTCGCTTGAGACCCGCACCACATGGAATCCCGACGGCGTGAGATTATACTATCAAGCGTTGACCTTTCCACTTCCACCCTACACCGTCACGACCATTAGTGGAGATGTAGCCTTCGTTGAAATATTCATGGTAAACGTTGACACTGGCAAAGCGAGTAATCTTACGCCCAAGCTTCACGAGAACGTTCGTAGCCTGAGCTCCGACGGTGAGAAAATGGCGTGCATCTC
>JAPKYM010000114.1 GCA_026394315.1 Candidatus Bathyarchaeota archaeon
AGAGTATGTCCTCTTCCTCGATAAGATCAGAAGAACGATGATGGGGTTTCAGGCGTATTGACAGCGTTAGAAACAAGAATTCATGTAAGAACCGTGTTCGTATTCGAGAATAAACTCAAGCTTATATCTGATCAGATTCAGACTAATCAACAGACTACTATACCCTCGAACTTATTCCGAACAATAGGAGGCGTAAGGAGACTTGGCTAGAGAGGAAACGCAACTCAGAGTAGCCGACGCAAAACAGAGAGACGTCGGCCATGGAAAGGTAAGAATTGACAACGAGACTATGCGAATACTCCTGGTCACTGCAGGGGACTTCGTTGAGATACGTGGAAAGAAAGTAACAACTGCTGTCGTCTGGCCTGCCTATACCGAAGATCAGGGCCAGGACATTGGACGCATGGATGGACTACTAAGACGCAACGCGGGAGTCGCCCTAAACGAGTACGTGTATGTCAAGAAAGCGGATGTGAAAGAAGCTCAGAGCATAATATTCTCACCTACAGATGTCCGACTGAATATTGATGATGAATTTGTGAACTTCGTCAAAAGAAGATTCATGGACATGCCTTTTGTCGAGGGAGACACTGCAATGCTTTCCATATTCGGCAGCGCCGTCCCACTGATTGCCACCCGAACCAAACCTAAAGGCCCAGTACGCATCACCGAGAACACTGCAATCCAAGTACTAGCCGAACCAGCTCCAGAAAGAAAAGGCATACCAATAGTCGCCTATGAAGACATCGGTGGCCTCCAAGGACCGATACAAAGAATTCGCGAGATGGTTGAACTACCACTCAGACATCCAGAACTCTTTCAGAGACTCGGAATAGATCCTCCAAGAGGAGTCTTCCTGTATGGCCCTCCAGGTTGCGGAAAGACACTCTTGGCCAAGGCAGTCGCGAACGAATCAGACGCCAACTTCTACGTAATATCAGGCCCAGAGATCATGTCCAAGTTCTACGGGGAGTCAGAAGCAAGACTAAGAGAGATCTTCCAGAAGGCCCAAGAGACAGCGCCAAGTATAATCTTCATAGATGAGATGGATGCCATAGCCCCCAAGCGAGAAGAGGTCACCGGCGAGGTTGAAAGGAGAGTCGTTGCTCAGTTACTCTCTCTGATGGACGGAATGGGTTCCAGAGAGAACTTAATTGTCATCGGTGCAACAAATAGGCCTAACGCAATAGATCCGGCATTAAGAAGGCCGGGAAGATTTGATCGTGAGATAGAGATCGGAGTTCCCGACAAGCGGGGAAGACTAGAAACACTCCAGATACATACAAGAAACATGCCCGTATTTTCAGATGTTGATTTCAAGAAGCTTTCAGAAACAACTCATGGATACACAGGTGCAGACGTCGCAGCACTTTGCAGAGAAGCAGCGATGAAGTGCCTCAGCAGACACCTCCCAGAAGTGAATCTGGAGGAGGAAAGAATACCACAAAACGTTCTAGACAAGATGGAGGTCAAAATGGAAGACTTCACAGCAGCATACCACGAAGTCACACCCACAGCAATGCGTGAAGTCTACATTGAAATTCCTACAGTTCACTGGACAGAAGTGGGAGGACTGGAC
>JAPKYM010000380.1 GCA_026394315.1 Candidatus Bathyarchaeota archaeon
GCTCGCTCTGGGACCATACCGTCTATTAGGTGACAGAATCAGCAAGATTCTGCCTTATTTCAGAGGAATCGAGAATAGCCTGCCGCGAGCTAATATCAAAGTTACATTTTCTGCATATGTATCCATGCTATTGTTCTTCTCCGCTATCAGTGGTTTCTCGATCTTCGTGATGATCCTTTTGATAAGCTTGTTATCTGGTGCCTTTCTAGTCAATGCTTTTCTTGTTGCGTTTGTTCTCGCAATGCTTTGTGGGTTTGTTGTATTTGTGTCACTGTATCTTTACCCCTCAATGGTGGCGGGCGGTCGAGGGCGCATCTTGGAAGCAGAGCTTCCCTACGTCGCAAGCCACATGGCTGTCTTATCCAGAGCCAATATGTCGCCTGAAAGGATATTCAGATCTTTAGTTGATGTTGAATCAATGGGAATCAAAAGCATTGCTGCTGAAGAGTCGAAGAACATTATTAGAGATGTGCAACTGATGGGGTATGACATTTTGACTGCAATGGAACAGCGAATAAAACACTCGCCCTCCAGTAAATTCGTAGATTTCTTAGATGGCTTCATCTCAGTTACAAAATCAGGAGGAGACTTAACAAATTATTTCCTAACATCAGCAAAGGTGCTGATGGACTCAGCAAGAATAGCGGCGCAACGGCTTGTCGAGAATCTTGGAGCATTCGCCGAGGCGTACGTTTCGCTAATGGTGGTCTTCCCGTTGCTTGTGATAATAATGTTGTCGGTTATGGGGATGATTGGCGGAAACATAGGAGGGATTGGCATACTCTTCCTTATGCAAGTTGTAACATACTTGGCCATTCCTGCTTGCGCGGCAATGCTGCTTCTGTTCTTGGATTCAATGATGCCTCCGAGATGATGAGCATTGTTGATGGCCCGAGTTACCAAGAAAGAAAAGATGTTCGTCGCCGTCGTGTCTATTCTGATAGCTGTGATTCAACTCGCGACTTTTGTCGCAAACGCTTTATTTTTCAGATCTCCATTGATTTTCACATCGGATCAACTTCTTTTTCTCGCATTGATATTAGCCATCTTCCCGCCGTCGATAGTCAATTACCTTGACATGAGATGGAGAATGAGTGTTGACAAGAATATCCCCGAATTTCTTAGAGAACTTTCAGAAGCCGGCCGAACTGGTGTCACGTTAACTAGAGCATTGGACTTGGCTTCAAAAAGGAGATACGGCCCGCTCTCCTCGGAGCTTAAACGAGTAGTCTCAAAACTATCTTGGGGAGCGAATTTCGAGGAAACGCTGAAGAGTTTTGCGGATAGGGTTGAAACGAGGCTTGCCAGAAGAACGGCAATTCTTCTCACGGAGGTAAACCGTTCGGGAGGGGATATACGGGAAGTGCTTGAAGTGATCAGCAAACATATGAGGGAATTGCAGACTATTGAGGAAGAAAGACGGAGTGAGCTTAGAACCTACGTAGGTATTGTTTATGTGGCTTTCTTTATTTTCCTATTCATCGACTATGTTCTGCTAAAAACATTCTTCGCCAGAATAGAGGACATGAAGACAGCTGTCACTGAGGGAGGCGGCATGTTCTCGATGCAAGAACTTGATGTGAAGACGGTCACGAGCATCATGTTTCATATGTCTGTGATACAGGGGATCTTTGGCGGATTGGTAGCCGGCAAGATGGGTGAGGGGGCCCTTGGAGCTGGGATGAAACATTGTCTTCTCATGATTGTCATTGCCTTTCTTGCGTTTACTTTCATAATGTGAGAGTGTTCTCTATTGAGCAGTAGGAAAACTGTCGTGACTGAGAAACCGATACTAGGTGTTGTGGATTACGATATTGAGTCTTCAAACCTGATTTCCAGTCAATGCAGTGTTTCCACACCAATAAATGTAGATCTGAAAAGGGGTCTCTTTGTGAAGATTGGAAGTGGGCTATCCTATTATATTGCTCAGATCGTGGACGGTCCATATTATTCGGAAGCCAAACTTGGTTCAGCACCTAGATCCCAATACGTTGCTGAGCTTTCAACTTTTGTTGAAAACGGAGAGCCAAGAGCTGCGCTGAGCCGTCCAACACCCGGGACAAATGTCGAGCGAATCGATAGCAATGAGGTTCAAAGGTTCCTTGGGGTAGCAGGAAGCATGAGATTGGGCTCCATAATCACCGACCCGAGGGTTAGCGTCACGATGGATCCGGCGACACTGAGCAGACACATCGGTGTCTTCGGCACTACTGGTAGTGGCAAGTCGAACACTATACAGGTCCTGATGGAGGAGGCAAGCAAACAAGGCTTCTCTGTTCTGGTCTTCGACGTGGAAGGAGAATATGTGGAAATGGATAAGCCTGCGGAGATGCTGCTGGACCGCCTGGCAACATTTAACATGGAGCCTGCTGGAGTCGAAGATCTCAGCGTATATGTCCCCAATCCTTGCTTCTGCCACAGATCAGATGCGGTGAAGTTCGGCATCAGATTTAGTGACGCGGAGAAAGGAGTCTTTGGCGAGGTCTGCGGACTTTCGAGGATGGAGGAGCTTTATTTTCTAGATTTGATTGAAAAGGTCGCTGCGGTAACTCCAGAATCAAGAGAAATCACTTTGAGTGCAATTATAGATCGTCTCTCGACACGGCTTAAGGGGCAGACTGACCGTCCCTCTATGCCTCCTTTCATAGCTGAGGCCCACACGACCCTGTACAGCAAGCTGCGCCTTATGGCGGGGCAGGGTCTGATTGATGTTGATGCTCGCGGGATCAGGATGGAAGATGTCTTCAGCCGAGGGAGGGTCTCAGTCGTAGACTTCAGCGATGCTTCGGACTACGTAAGAAATATTGTCATGGCAGATCTACTTGACAAAGCCTTCCGGTACAAGATCGCTCATCCAGACACTCCACCACTTCTCATCGTGCTCGAGGAAGCACATGCCTTCATAAGCAAAGAGAAGAAGGACAGGATGCTGGCAACCCTTATGCTGATAATTGAGACCGCAAGAAGGGGAAGAAAGAGAGGGTTAAGCCTTGGCATCGTTACCCAGCAACCAGCCCATCTGCCTCCAGAACTCTTAGAATTATGCAATACCAGGGTAATCCACAGAATGAGTTCTGCAGTCAACATCGATGTGTTGAAAGACTCCACGGGAAACGTCCCTGAAGGATTATGGAATACGGTTCCTTCCTTAGGTCGGGGAGAGACCATAATCTCATCACACAAATACACGAGAGCACTCTCAGTGTTGATGAGGCCTACATGTTCGAAGAGGATAGCCACAGAATAAGCGCGAGGAAGAATATTCACACAAGAGGAGCTGAAGGTCTACGCAAGAGTCGATTAAGCAATGTTCTATAGAAGATGGAATCGAGGGAAGAATTTGAGACACAAAACAAGATATTCTCTGGCACTCCTTCTGGCAGTCTCGTTACTTCTGCCGATTTGCCTAGCACAGGAAGAACGGGTAATTATCAGGGAACTGTACGTTGCTGGTAAAGACAGAATGACTATCAACTCACGATCGCTAATTCTGACTGGCAACATCACAGTCAGAAATCAAAGTCAACTTCTCATCGCCGGGTCAGAGATTCAGTTTTCCATTAGGGGTGAGAAGAACTACAACATTTCGACATCAGATGAAGGAAAATTCGTTGTAAGTAACTCAACGTTAGAGACACTATCAACGAGTTCAACTGTGGAGATTTCGGGCGACAGCAGTGTGACACTGATCAACTCCCACTTGAAGGGGTTCAAAGATGTCTATGCCTCTGACAACTCAACCTTCTCATCCCAAGGAAGCATACTCGATGTGAGATCAGTAAAGTGTGCCGGACATTCCATCTCCATAATTGGTGGGAGCATGTCGGCAGGGGAACTAAACGCGAATGTAACAAGTGCAAGACTCGAGAAATTCAGCGGAGACAGGATAATTGTGAATGTGAATAAGTCACTGCTGACTGAGCTTCAATGTAACCTCCTTCAACTCAAATCCAACCAGTCCGTATCCCTCAATAACTCCAAGGTCCAGCGCTGCAGTATTGAATCCGTTGGCGAGGTAATTACGTCGAACTCAGCCTTCGGCTATTTGACCGTAAACTCGTCAGGTGTTGCGATAAACGTTTCAACGACCGAAGGGCGGTCTGGAGGAACCATACATGCCGGAGTTAACGCGACCATCAAAAGATACTGGTACCTGAAAGTTAACGTTACAGAAACATCAGGAGTAGGAATACCGGCCGACATAATCGTTGAAGACTACTTTGGAAATCTTACAGCTACTGGAAAGTCCGGCCCTGATGGAATATTCTTACGACCTGTCTTAGGCGAGATCATAAATGAGACTAGCACAATTTTTGTTGGCAATTACAAAGTAAGGGCTGAATACAAGAATCATACCACTAACATGGTTCCTATAGTATTAGATCAGACCCAGTATGTTCATCTGAGATTTACAGAGGACATTCCCTTGGATACCGCTACTCGATTGAAAATCGCGCCTACAAAGGTCAGGGTTGAGGAGGCCGCGAAGATAGATGGATGGATCAACAAGGAGCAGTCGAATGAACTGATTGAGATAACCGCAATTGGACCAGAAGACTTCAAGATCACTATCCCATGCCAGACCAACGAGAAAGGAAATTTCTCATCAGAATTCAGCCCGAGAGTTCCCGGACAATGGATAATATATGCTGACTGGAGCGGTGGTGCAAGATACGGAGCAAGGTATACCAAAAGTCAGGCATTGACACTGACCGCAGACCCTAGACCATCAATATTCATGCTGTTGATTCAAGCTCTCCCAGTAGCTGTGGTTGTGATGGGAATAATCGCGGGTATGGCCTTTCTGGCCTTGAACCGCTCGAAGATATCCAAGATCTAGTCTTAACAACAGCGCGCGCTCAATAGATCAGAGAAAGTTCACAGCTGCTTGCGCTGCCTGCTACTTCGAGAATTAAAACTTGACGTACGGTGGGACTTCGATATACGAAGACCAAGCAATGAGTGCGGCCATGTAGATTGCAATCGCGATCTTCGGTGTGATCCTTCGGCTGGACTCTGTGTAAAACTTGTTTATCATGTAGACTATAGAAATGAACCCGAAAGGTATCACGGGAAGCAAGTACCAGATAAAATTCTTTCCCGGAGAAAGGGCCCCCAACAGTATCAAGAAGCCCAGCGGTATAACCGTGTTTTTTCGGTCTTTCTTGGCTGAGAAATACAGGGCGAGAATTGAAGCAGAAAAGGAAATAGGCCAAGTTAACGGGTTGTACACGTCGAGTAGACTCAGACCTGTTTCTGGATCGCTGGTTGTGATAGAAACACTGGTGGGGAGAGGACCTGGGCTTATCGGTCTGATCCATACCGTCTGGATTATCGTTGGCCCTTCGACTCCTGTCAAGAAATTAAAGAGTGTCCACAGAGGCGGGGGTGACCCCATTTGCAATCTATTGCCTCGGTGAACCGTAAGCATCTGGTACTGAAGGGCAATCAGGTCAAGCAGATTCTTCCCGCTGATGAAAGTAACTGCATAGGTCGAAGCGTAAGCCAGAGCTGCAATTGCGAGGTACAGCGGGTATCGTTTCAAGTGAAGACGCTTTCCTGTCAAGAGGTAGTACGCTGGAGGCAGGAATATTAGGAAGGCAGCTGTCCACTTGCAAGAGATGGCTAAGCCAATCGTAACATAAAGCATGGGGGTGGCCCATTTCTTCTCGCTTAGTAGCAGTAGGAATAGAGCTAGTGCTGCAAAGAACGTGGGATAGATGTCAAGCATGGCGATGGTTGAGAACCTAATGTACATCTTGTCCAAGCTAATTATCAAAGGTGAAAGCAACGCGATAGGAAACACTGATGTGAATCTCCTGGAGATCAAATAGGCAAGAATCAGGGTCGAGATGGAAAGCATGAAACCCAGAAGCGCCTGATTTGTAAAAATGAGCTCTGAAAGACCGATCAAATACTTGGCAAGGGGCGGATGCGCCGAGTTGAATGGATCATCAGGTGGCACTCCGTTGAGGTACTGCCACCCTACAAACGCGTAGAGCTCATCGTCTGACAAGAAGTTTGAAGTGCCACTTGTGTAAGCCGAGTATTTTTGGGCTAAAATCTCTGGTTGAAATCTTGTGTCGAATACACTGTGACATCTAAGAGTGAATGACGCCAATATCAAGAGTAGAATGAACCATTCGTACTTGGCTAGTTTCATACAGCATCTGTCTGCGATGTCGTTGTTCAGGTCTCTCAGGATGACCACAGGAAGCCCTTGATCTTCTCCACTATTGCATTCGTGTCTTCTGTTTCAATGTGTTCAATGTGGTTTGTGTTGAGGAGGTCCTTCGCCTGTTGTTCCAGTGTTGGTATAGCTACGATCATTTTTGTTGCTGAAGGAACGTCCATGAATTTGGCGTAGGAAGAAAGAACTGTCTTGGTGCTCACTTTCTCTGCTGCGCTCGCAAAGTCTATGGCCATCTGCTTGTCCTTCTTGCTGCAGGTCAAGGTGAACTCGTGGTTTACGCCGCTTCTTCCTGTCATTGTGCCTGGTGCGCTTACCGTGAACCCTAACTTTCCTATCTTATCAGCTACTTCCAGCACTGTCAATGTTTCCTTCGCTTCGGACTTAACGTCCTGGCTCAGCCTATATGAATAGATATCAGTGAGCTCACTGTTCTTTAGCTGGAATTCTGATGCACAGTTCCTACAATAGAAAGCTCTGTTTGGATCACTGAAGATGCTCTTGCATGATTCGCATTCGAAGACAACTCCGACATTCTTAAGCTGAGATTCCTCGCTGAGCTTGGTCCCGCACTTCGGACAGATTGCTCCACTAGGTCCGTAGTATTCTTCATTCCTGTATATTGCACCGCAATCGGCATGTTGCATTAGCCGATTTATATTGACTTTGAATGAGTCACACTTAGGACACTTGACTCTTGCAAAAATGTTTGATGTCCGATGACACTGCGGGCAGGCTATCATCTTCTCATAAAGGTCCTTCTGGAGTATGCCTGACTCCACCAAGTCGTTCAGCGCGGACTGAACCTTCTTTGGGTCAGCATCCCCTAGGGTAGACAATGCAGAATAAGTAGGTGTCTCGTTGCTTTCGATCTTAGGCTCGATAACGTCAACAAATTGATAGATGAAGCGCCTAATTATCTCCTGGACCACAGGGCTGTTGTACAGTCTCATTCTGAGTAGCTTTCTGAGTTCAGGCTTCTGTTTTGCGTCAGACCACAGCTGCTTCTTGATCTCCTGTATCTGCCTTTCATGGATGAACATTATGTCGGATTGCGCCTTTAGGTTTTCAGATTCCAACTTGTCCAGCTTCTCCAGCAGATGTTCGGGCTCTGCCTTCTCAGCCTTGAGGAGCTCCTGGAGTTTCCTCGCCTCCTTAACGCGTTTGACCTGAACGCTGTCAATGATCATTAATACTCCGGCAAGAAGCCACAAGGTGTCAAGGAAGCTCCAGGAGTACAGGACGTTAGCGAAGAGCTTGTTCACAATCGCTAGGACTATGCATGATGTTCCTGCTCCAATAAGAAACTCGTTGATCTCCTTGATTGCTCCGAACACTCCGGCTCCTATGGAGACGAAGAATCCCAGAGTAAGAACCGCTGAGTAGATGAATCCGGTGTTGCCGGGAGCCCACTCGAAATTTCCACCACGGAGATAGCTCGCTCCACTGACTATGATTGATGTTACAAGTATCATTATTCCTGCCATGCCGATTTGGCGCAAGCTTGACCCACCAACTTAAAAGAGCTGCAACTTGGCCATAAAAGCATGCTGTCGTGAGCGCCCAGAACAAGAGGAGACGCACGGCTTAGGAATTGGTTACAGCGCGTCTTGAGTTGCGAACAACCGACTAGTGCGCTAGTAGGATTAGCAAAGGGAGGGATAATGTGCCAGCAATTGCCCAAGAGGTCAATGTGAGCCTCAGAAATCTGAGGAAATCCTGGCCGAGGACCTTTGAGGATAGGAAGGTACCTGTGAGCAGTTCGAATGTAACGATGAGCGGCATGATAGCCACTCCCATTACCGGCTCGAGGCTACTTAGTTTCAGGACGCTTAGCTGCGGGATTAATGTTACAGCAGAGAAA
>JAPKYM010000313.1 GCA_026394315.1 Candidatus Bathyarchaeota archaeon
AGGGCGACACAATAAGACCATACAATTTCATAAGGACTCTGTCAAGGGATTTCGGCTATGAGATTACTCTCGTCTCTTTTCACCATTCATTCAACGTAATGTCGCGCGAGGAAGAGTTGGCCGAATATTGCAGAGTAATTCCCCCCATTGCGATCGAAACATGCGACAGCGTAACAAGCAGGTTCTTCTATTACATTCGTAACAACCTCCAACCTCGTGAACTAATAGGTGGCGGATTCAGCGCACTCAACTTCTACTACAATCCAAGGATGGAAACCACAATAAGGAGTCTCTTGGAGCATGATTTGTTTGATGCCGTATACACGCAGGGCGGGATGGCACATTACGTAAGTGGGACTAGTCTACCAAAAATCGTCGAGCCAAGTGACGCTGTAGCGTACGACCTGCGTGAATCCCTGAGGAACGGAAATGGGGCTCTGGAGAAGGCGATTCAACTCATCTTACATATGAAAGCAAGATTTCGAGAAACGTACACCTATCGGAGATTTGATTATTGCGTCATGGTTAGTTCAGTAGATAGAATCGCAGCTGAATCACATTCGGGCTTGAGCAACATCGTGGTAATTCCAAATGGAACAGACACGTCCTATTTCACACCCATGAACCTTGAATCGGACTTTCCTTCATTACTATATTTCGGGGTGATGAGTGGACGCAAGAATGTGAACTCGGTGTTGCGGTTCTATCGTGACATCTACCCGATGATTGTAGAGAAGTGCCCAACGATCAGACTGTATATTGTTGGAGCAAACCCACCAAAGGATATCACTGACCTGAGCAAGGACAGGTCCGTCGTTGTCACGGGTTTTGTCAGTGACATTAGACCATACATCGCCGCGTCCTCAGTAGTAATTGTGCCGACATCCGAGGGAGCCGGAATGAAGAACAAAGTATTGGAAGCGATGGCCATGCGAAAACCAGTTGTTACGACGTCAATTGGAGCAATTGGAATCAAAGCGAAACATGGAATACACATCTTAATAGCCGACAGCCCAAAGGAGTTTGCGAATAGAACGCTGGAACTGATTGATAACAAAGAATTGGGCAGGAGGATCGGAACCAATGCAAGAAGGTTAGTGGAAGAGGAGTACTCTTGGGAGAAAGCATGTGGCCTTCTTGATCGCTGTATCAGGAGCATGGTCAATTCTGTTTAGAGCCATCGACTCTTGATACGTTAAACAAGGCCACGTGGGAACGAAGAGTGATGGAACAATACGAGATCAAGTTGCGGGGATCCAATCCCGTTCCCTGGCTTAACACTCCGCGATTGATGCGAAGACTCTCAAGTAACCCTCGGCAGTCTTCTGAAAACTGTAACTTCTCTCGATGGTGCTTCTAGCGTTACTGCCCACGCTCCTGCACCTCGCTCTATCATTCAACAACTCAAGAAGGAGATTCTTCAATTCATTCGCATTTCCTCTTTCGAATAGGTATCCGTCATACCCATGAGTTATCACATCCCTTGGGCCGGAGATATTGCTAGCGACTACGGTCTTCTTCGAAGCCATCGCTTCAAGGAGGACAACTGGCATGCACTCAAAGACTGAGGGCAATACAAAAACGGAGCACTTTGCAAGATATCCTTTCAATCGACTACCGTCAATCCTAGGAACAAAAGTGACTCGCTTCTCCATCTTCTCCTGGCTCACGATCCGCCTTAGCTCAGGATACAAGGGACCTGAGCCAACTAGTACTAGTCTCGCATCGGTTTCACTACGCAACTTGACAAAGGCTTCAACCAGACAAGACAATCCCTTTACCCGGCTTAGTCTCCCTGCAAACAAAACGTAGTTGTCGTCCCCCTCATTTGCATACAACTCAGGATCAACAGCATTTGGGATTTCTTCGATTCTACCGAGAGCTCGTTGAGCCAAGTAGGTCCCAATGCTTGGAGTCAGCGCAATCAATACATCTGAGCTTCGCATCACACTTTCTTCCACTCTTCTCTTAATGGGAAACATCAGATAATTCAGAATATTCTGCTCCAACGAGAAACGCCTATAGAAAGACATAGCATCTGGATTGTGCGTAGTGAAGGTCTTCGGGATATCAAGCCTGGATGGGAAGAAGGAGGATAGTCGTTCGTTTAGAGAGATTGCATCAGGAGAGATTCTCTCAAGCGCCTTGTACACCCCTCTTGAATACAGTAGGGCGGAACCAACTTCATCAATGAGCTTATCTCTCATATCATGAGTACGTATGTTCAGAAGCTCAATGCCCTTTGGCAATTGCTCTTCGAATCCCTGGTCAAAGAAACGCCCTGTGATGAAGACCATATGACCTTTCACGGCTATGCTTCTCGATAACCCCAGTATCTGGGATTCTGATCCTCTTTGTTCAAACGGGTATTCTCGAGAATACGATACACCAGGTGAGACAAAAGCAATCTGCATTCATTACACACTCGAGTGCAGCGAATGTGGACTATTTAATCAATTTCGAATTGGAATCTCTTCATTCCCCAGAAATCAGCAAACAGCACAAGTAGAGTTGCGAACTCCAAGGCCCGCGCATGGACTTAGTCAACTCGCCGGCAGTTAGCTCTAATCAAATCACTTTCTCAAGAGACTTACGTGTAGCAACGAACCCGAATGACTCCAGAGGAAATCGGGTATGCTCGAAATCGGGCCTGGAGTATCTGACGAAGATGACATGAGTACCGACATCCCATGTGTGACTACAATCGCCACTTCCAAGCGCATTCAACGCTATGGATTCGTTCCACTGGAGCTTCATCCTAGGTCTGGATGGAGAGCAGTTGACCAGGGCCTCGTGTACCTTCATGCTGCGCGCGAGAACCGTGATCGATGCAAGATCCCCATGGCCCGCAGGTAAATGGACCTAGCAACGTCCCACCCTATCAGACAGAAGTAAACGATTCCAACAAGGAGCAGGCCGAGCTTCGCAGCCAATCCGCTGACGGTCGACATGCCTTCCGTAAGGAAACCAACAAGAAAGAAGAACGCCGCCGAGGCTCCTGTGAGATACATGCCCTTTACGCTGACATGAAGGACTCTCTTTGAAACGAGGATTGTGAATACAAGAAAGATACCATACGTGGCTGCATAGGACAATGCCAATCCGTTCGTTCCCAGCGCGGGCACTCCCGCGAAGACGAGGGTGAGGAACACTGCTGCCCAGAAGATGTTAAGGCCAAGCCCCAACCACATCCTGCCTATCCCTGCAATCATGGTACCGACAACCGCGCTCAACGAGAAGAAGTAGCTCGCTGCCACCATGAGATACACGGCCTTTGCCGACGCAGAGTACCTCGAACCGTACAAAATCTCCACAACGAACTCGGAAAACAAGGCGATGGCAAACAACAAAGGAAACAGAACAATCGAGAGAGTCCTCATGACTTTCACCACAAGACTCTCGATGTCAACATGGTTGCCCATTGTGAGTTGAGAAATTCTTGGCATCATGGGGATCGAGATTGCACTCGGTATCAGCATCAGAGCTTGGTAGACTACATTCGCCACCGCGAAGTACCCCATGGCCTCAAAACCGGCCTTGAGCGTCAATTCCGTGTTCGCGATCCAGACCACTGGCGTCAGCATCAAGCCGCCCAGGACCGCGGGAAGGGCGAACAAGAACAACATCGACACA
>JAPKYM010000229.1 GCA_026394315.1 Candidatus Bathyarchaeota archaeon
TTGGAACTAGCTCCCTACAGACTCGATGATGATTTCCCAGCGGAGAATCTGCCCGATCTTGTCAGGATGAGTCTTAACGAGAATCCGTTAGTTGATAGATCCCAACTAATGAAGATGTTGAAGACCGCGATTAGAAATATCGATCCAAGGAACTACCCTGAGCCCCACGCAAGGATTGCAGCTGAGGCTCTCGGCAAGTTTCACAGAATCAGTCCCTCACGGATCCTTGTTGGAAATGGGTTAGATGATGTTCTGGACAGACTTGTGAGAACAATCGTCGACGTCGGATCTGAGGTGGTCATAGCAGAACCAACTTTCTTCATGTACACCTATTATACTCAGCTGTGTCGCGGCCGAAAAACCCAAGTTATGCTGAGTCCGGATTTTGGTCTAGACGTAGACACACTGATACGAGCCTCGAAAGAGGCAAGAGTCACATTTGTCTGCTCGCCTAATAGCCCAACCGGAAACCAATTCGAACAAGACGACCTGAAAAGAGTGATCAGTAAATGCCGGTCGCTCATGGTTGTCGATGAGACCTATGTGGATTTTGCAGGGTACTCTGCGTTGAAATGGATCGATGAGTACAGCAACCTAATCGTACTAAGAACTTTCTCCAAAGCGTTTGGCCTTGCTGGGATAAGGATAGGGTATCTCGTAGCGAATGAGGATCTGGTCGAGGCGATAAAGAAAACGGTTCACCCTTTCAATGTCAGTTCCTTTGCGCAGCAGCTGGTAGTTGAGGCACTTCATCGGCATGACTATTTCAAGAGGGGCTTCAGGGCTGTAAGAAAAGAAAGAGAATGGTTACTTAAACAGTTGAGATGCCTCGAGGGGGTCACACCATATAGGTCAGATGCGAATTTCATTCTTTTCAGGGTGAATAATAGAACACCCTCATCAAAGATTCAGTCTGGGCTGAGAGATAGAGGCATACTCATCAAAGACAGAGGAGGCATCCCCATGCTGAAGAACTGTCTTAGGGTTACCGTCGGAACAAGGTCCTCAAACGAGAGGTTTTTGAGAGAACTAAGGCGCTTAACGCTTTGACAGACAAATACTCGTACGTAAGTCTGGGCGAAGAAATTCTGTGTAGGGAAGATTCAATTCCTCTTCTATCAAGAATTTCGAACCTAATCTTTGACTGCGATGGCGTCATAGTCTCTGATAGGGACTCATACAGGCAAGCAATAGCTCGTTCTGTGGACTACTATTTCTTGACACTTGTCGGCCTGAATGGTGAGAAAGGAAGGCTCGTAACGCAAGCAGATATTCAGAAGATCAAGGACACGGGTGCTTTCAACAATGATTGGAACTTGACATACCTTATAATAACTTACTACCTAGGCCTATTAATATGGAAGCTATATCAAGCAAGTTCTGAAGACATCCTGAGAGATCTCGAGGATGTATCGATCCCAGATCCCGAACGGATTTTGGAGCGGCTGAAACGCCTAGGCACTATATCAGCCCAATTTGGATTAGATGTAGAATGCCTGGGAAAACTCAAGTCAGATCCCCAGTTTGGTCTATGGAAGCTGCTGGAAAAACCCGTTGGTAACGAGCAGAACCTGATCCTTAGAGATGTGGAAAAAGCTCTAGGTCTAGGAAAACATATTTCGAGGCTCGTAGAGCGGCTTTGCCCCTACGATATCAAAGAGGACGACCTACTGAGAAGATTATTTGACGAGATCTACCTAGGCCAGTCGTTGTACACAAGATTCAGCAATAGAAAACCATTCTTCGACTTCACTGACGGACTGATAGAGGAAGAAGACGCGATTCCAAACTCAGAGACTCTTGACAAGCTGAAATCCAGATTTGGCCTTTTCGGAATCTTTTCGGAAAGACCACGACAAGAAGGGCTCTATGTTCTGGAGAAACATAACCTCCTTCAGTACTTCGACCGAGAAGCAATATTCTTTGGCGAAGACATCGCAAGAATTTCTGGGGATTCAATGGGGAGCCTGAACTGGGGGAAACCGGACGCTAGAGCTTTCGTTACCATACTAAGAAGACTTCCACGATCCAGCGTAACAGCGTACGTTGGAGACACTGTGTCAGACGCCCTGATGATAAGGAACGCAAGAGATCTTGTAGATAGAGACGTACTTTTCATCGGTACATTGTATTCCTCGCCAACCAAGGAAAGGCTAAGGGGCAAGTTCCTTGAGCTAGGATCCGAGATAATAGTTAAAGATGTCAATGCACTACCATCAGTCTTTGATAGATCTGGAATGTGATGGAACTGAGGAAAGTAGCAGGAAGAAGAGAGACAGCCGAGGTCAATATATCGGTACAACTCAATCTTGACGGCAGAGGAATAGTCAACATTGATACTGGAAACAGATTTCTCAATCATATGCTGACAACTCTCGCCAAACACGCACTCGTAGATTTAGAAGTCAAAGCGAGTGGAGATCTCAAGCATCATCTGTCAGAGGACATAGCACTCACGGTCGGGGATGCCATAAACAAAGCCTTAGGGGATAAAAGAGGGATAAGAAGATTCGGATCAGCACTTGTCCCAATGGATGATTCACTTGCAAGAGCGGCGATTGACCTCGGCGGCAGACCATACCTCAGCTTGGATCTAAAGATACAATCAAGTGAGATTGAGGACCTGAAGACAGAAGATATTGACCACTTCTTCAGTTCTCTGGTTCAGTCATCCGAATCCAACATTCACCTCACAGTACTGTATGGAACCAATGATCATCACAAAGTGGAAGCTGCAACCAAAGCTCTAGCCTTGGCTCTCAAAGAGGCATGCTCACCTGAACCAAGAATCTTAGACATGATTCCAAGCACGAAAGGCGAATTATAGAGTGCCCACAATCGTCATCATAAACTACGGCGTTGGAAACCTCCACAGTGCCAGAAAAGGACTTGAGAGAGCAGGTGCGAAAGTAGAGATTTTGACTGAACCGGCCAGAATTGCAGAAGCGGATGCGTTGGTTCTTCCAGGAGTAGGTGCCTTCGCAGAAGCCAAGAAGAACCTGACCAAGATCGAGGATATAATAGTCCAAGAGACAATGAGTGGAAAACCACTGCTTGGGATATGTCTAGGCCTCCAACTCCTATTCACCAGAAGTTACGAAGGGGGAGTAACCAAAGGACTTGGACTCCTCAAGGGAGACGTGGTGAAACTTCCGAAAACACTGAAGGTTCCTCAAGTCGGTTGGAACAACATACTTATCGAAAGACCCAGCCCGCTTCTTGAGGGTGTGCCAGACAACTCCTACGTCTACTTCGTTCACTCCTACTTTGCGAAACCAGAAGAACCCGAGGATATCGTTGGCATAACAGAATATGGAATAAGGTTTCCATCGATTCTCGAGAGAAAGAACATTTTTGCCACCCAATTCCACCCTGAGAAAAGCGGAGACACCGGATTGAGAATGCTCAAGAACTTCGTCAGAACAGTAAGGAAGTAAAACCCAAGTGATATTGATTCCAGCAATAGACTTGATGCGGGGAAGATGCGTTCGCCTCTTCCAAGGGGATCCCTCTAAGTCCAAACAATACTACGAAGATCCCGCAGAAGCATCTGATATCCGAAGTTGCATCGGCATTCGGCAAAGAGAGAGTTGCAGCAGCGATAGACGTCAAGGATGGCAGCCCAACAATAGAGGGATGGAGAAGCAAGACTTCTCTCGAATATATTGAGGTTGCACGAAAACTGGAAGACAGCGGCGCCGGAACGATTATCTTCACGTCAGTGAACGCAGACGGGACGTTAAGCGGCCCTGCTCTAAATGACATAAAGAGGCTTGTCCGGTCGTTGAAAATTCCAGTTATTGCATCTGGGGGCATAAAGGACGTAGGCGATATTCAGGCATTAGCAAAGATAGGTGTTCAAGGGGTCATAGTCGGGACTGCACTATATGAAAACAAGTTCACTCTCAGACAGGCCTTGGAGGCAGCGGAAGATGCTGGCTAAGCGAATAATACCCTGCCTGGACGTTAAAGAAGGCAAAGTTGTCAAAGGAGTCAAATTCGTGAACCTTAGGGAAGAAGGCGACCCCGCTGTAAAAGAAGCCTCCGAAGCTCTCGGT
The DNA here is from genome assembly GCA_026394315.1 of Candidatus Bathyarchaeota archaeon. Classification (GTDB taxonomy): domain Archaea; phylum Thermoproteota; class Bathyarchaeia; order 40CM-2-53-6; family RBG-13-38-9; genus JAPKYM01. The sequence continues at coordinate 4,059 of JAPKYM010000229.1, forward strand.
TCGCAATGTATCGTCATAGCGATAGATGCAAAGAGGGCATATGGAAGACCGAAAGACAGGAGCGTGGTAGAGACCCCAAAGGGACCCTGCTGGTGGCAGGTATACGTTGAAGGAGGAAGAACGGCGACTGGAAAAGACGCTGTGGAATGGTCCAAACAAGTTGAAGAATTAGGCGCTGGTGAGATCCTCCTCACTAGCATGGATTATGATGGTACTCAGTTGGGCTACGACATACCTCTCACTAAAACGGTCTCTGAAAGCACGAATATACCTGTTATTGCCAGCGGAGGGGCCGGAGAGCCCGAGCACATAAGACAGGTTTTGGTTGAAGGCGCGGCGGACGCTGCTCTGGCAGCGTCAATATTCCATAGGGGCGCCCACCCTGTCCAGAATGTCAAGGACTACCTCGCGAAACACGATGTTCCTGTCAGACAGCCGAATCGATGAGTTGGTCAGAATTGGTCCTTCAGATGAACAGAAACGATGCTGAGAAGCTGGTTGATAGAATTGATTTTGAAAAAGGAAAAGGATTGGTTCCCGCCATAGTTCAGGATGCATCCAGTAACAAGGTACTGATGCAAGGGTACATGAACAAGGAAGCGCTGATCCTAACCTTACTCTCCGGAAAGACCCA
>JAPKYM010000155.1 GCA_026394315.1 Candidatus Bathyarchaeota archaeon
GCGCGGAGTAAACTTAGAATAGCTCAGGGGTTCTATTAGAACTGGTGATCTTAAATTGGGTGAGCTCAAAACAATAATCGCGAAGATCGAGTCTGACGTGCTACATGTTCCAGAAGAGGTGAGAGAAATACTCGGCCATGACACGAAACTCATTGTTGGCACGGCCGCAGTCATCGCGTTCTCAGCAGGCACTTCTTACGCAGATATCCTGAGAAGTCTCGAATTAATACAGGATGATATACAACTTCGCCTATCCAAAGAAAAGTCAGAAGCATCAAAATCAAGAAAAAAGTAACAGGGCGCTAGGACTCGCGCATAGCGCGCGTTAGATTCTCATTTGTAAAATCCAAACGAGATGGCATATCAGGTATCTTTGATGGTGTGAGGGACAGGACCAAAAAGCGCGTGCATGCTGATACGCAGTGGTGGACTTGACTAAGGCAGCGTTGTCGGTTCCGGATGATTTCTAGGAAAGAATCGACTTAAGCCACAATCCGTAATAAGAATATGATTTCTAAGTGAAGCTTGGAGGGTGATCGCCATGACGACCACGATTGGTGCAGAGTTTGATAGCATCTCAGAAATTTATGATTCTACGAGACGAGCCGCCACCGAGGCAGAACTCAAGGCAGTTTCAAGCGAGCTCAGCGAATGCCGTACAATACTTGATATTGGTGTCGGGACGGGCAGATTCGCAAAGCCTCTTTCCGATCTTGGATTTGAAATCGTGGGAATAGACATCTCTCGCAAGATGATGTCAAAGGCAAGGCAGAAAGGAGTCGAGAACCTCATCCTAGCAGATGCGCACAATATTCCTTTCAAGGATCGATCATTCGACGCGTCAATCATTATTCACGTTCTTCACTTGATTCCGGATTGGCTGAACGTAGCACGCGAGATGGGCCGCGTAACGAAGAATAAAGTTGCAGCATTGTTAAGGAACAGGCAAAGAGAATGGAACAACGCAACCAATGTGTCAGGCAATTCGTCGGCGACATCTCCAGTATTCCCAGAACTTTGGACACGCTACGCGCAATTAAGGGAGGAAATGGGGTATCCAATCAGGCGGAATAGAAGAATGTGGCAGAACGAAGAGGAGATCCGGTCAAAGTTGCCTCCGATGAAGCTTGTAAAGGTAAGCGATGAAGTTGTTGTAATGAACATCAGCGACCTCATAACAAGATTTCAACAAAGAATCTATCCTATGTTGCAAGACATACCTATTGATGTACACAATAAGATAATCCAGAAACTCCTATCGTCTATTGCTAACGCCGATCATAATGGTAAAGAGACAACCTCGACTCTACGAGAGAAGCAAATAGAGAGACGGATAGTCGAGGAACTTGCCATCTGGCGACCTGATCAGCTGCGCCTAGGATAGCGCGCGCAGCGTTCTGGGTTTATCTAGACTGTACAAAGTGTGAAAAATTTGTAAAATTTAAACGCCGGTTAGCGCGCGCTATAGTGAGACAATTCTACCAAGCAAATCAGGATTCCACCACGCGCGCTTTGAACGAGTTAGAGGCTATATTCTTCCATGTATGCTGGTGCGCTCACTTCCCATCCGCCCTTAGAATGGAGATAGTTCTCTAAGCTCAAGATCGATTCCTCTTCGCCATGGGTCAGGAAGACATGCTTCGGCGGGGATTTGAAGTTGTTGAGCCAGCGTTGCAGGTCGTTCATGCCGGCGTGGGCGGAAAAGCCACCGATCTTCTCAACCTTCATCCGCACCGGGTAGGACTGTCCGAAGATTCTGACGGGAGAAACGCCGTCCAAGATCTGCCGTCCAAGCGTCCCGACCGCTTGGTATCCGACAAAAAGAAGCGTGGATTCTGGACGAGTTATCTCTCTGACTAGGTGATGCTTAATTCGTCCTCCTGTAATCATCCCCGAACCGGCCATGATGATGGTTGACCCCTTGATCAGGTTGATCGCCTTGGACGCTTCAACAGAATCGACGAGCTTCAACCCCGGAAAGTCAAAGGGGGATTGACCATCCTTGAAGAGCTCCAGTGTTTCTTTGTCAAAATACTTCTTGCTTTGTTCAAAGACCTTCGTGATTTCGACAGCCATGGGGCTATCGAGAAAGGTAACAATATAAGGAATCCTTTTTGCACGCGCCAAGAGGCTAAAGTGGTATAAGAGCTCTTGGGCACGCTCAATAGCAAAGGTGGGGATGAGGACATTCCCACC
>JAPKYM010000057.1 GCA_026394315.1 Candidatus Bathyarchaeota archaeon
ATTCGGCTGGAAGATGAACGAAATCCCAGAGATGGAGTATGTTATGGTTGGAACAGTAGAGTCGGATGAAGACGGACTGCCGAAGGAGACTGGAGCCATAAACGGCGGAATGCTGGAACGACAGGACCCGGTCAAATCCCCAGTCATCACAATAAACGTAAAGAACATTGACCAAGCGGCTGAGGCGATTGAGAAGAACGGCGGTAAATTAGTCCGGCCGAAAATGGCAGTCGGCGATATGGGTTACGCAGCTTACTTCAAGGACACTGAAGGAAATGTAATCGGGCTCTGGCAAAACCCCTAGCTTTTCTTTGACTAGCGCTCGTCCGTCGAGGTCTTGCGCACACGCACGATCTAGCGCGCGCTAGCACATTCCGTTCGAAAAGACAGTTAGAGACGTATCTGTCTATTACTTCAGCTATCTCAGCCAAATGGCCAGAAAGAATTGTTGCCCTCTCTTCTTCCGCGACTGTCCTTGCTGCTCTCTCAAGGAAATAGTCGTAGTTGAAGTACTTGTTTTCGAGTTTCCATGTGTCGGTTTTCTTTCCGGTTTCACATGACTGATAGGAAGACAATTGATCTAAAAAGAAATTCTTTCAATAATCAGAGGCGACGAATACTCGGAATTTGTTTCATTAATCCCATTGAACATAGTCGCACATTGATTAGTTAGCTGCGATCAAGAGTGCACCATAAACTATTAGAGTTCCGATAGCGCGCGCGCATTGAACTCAACGCAAAAGCAATGTTCGAAAGTGTGATTTTATAAGACACGCGGAGTGACTCATTCGCAGAGAAGTGATATGGAGTTGAATGGTGAAAGAAGGATTTACTGGCTTCTTGCAGTAGTTATCATAGCATTGATTGCTCTCAATGGTTTTCTGGTTTACCGGACATCGACATGCAACCCTCCATATCCGTTACCCGCCTACACGCAGCTCGGAGAAGAAACCAAGTCTGCGAAAACGATAGTAGTCTCGGGCACCGGTAGTGTCTTTTCCAAACCAGATCTTGCTTACGTTACGATTGCGGTCCAAACACAGTCAAAGGACGCCCAAAGCGCACAGCAAGACAATGCTCGGAAGATGACCTCAACTATTGATACTCTGAAGTCAAAAGGCATCTCTGAGAATGACGTTCGTACTGTAGGCTACAGACTTGACCCTATGATGGATTATGAGTCGAAGCCTCCAGTCATCGTCGGTTATCTTGCAGTCAACACGATTCAAATAACTGTTCGTGATTTGAACAACGTTGGAAAGATCATTGACGCGACTGTAGGCGCAGGAGCTAATGTCGTGCAGAATATACAGTTCGCTATCTCCAAGGACCGTTTGAGCGGTCTACGAAATGAGGCCATAGTCTCGGCAATAGAGGATGCAAGAAAGAAAGCTGAGGCAACAAGCAAAAGCCTCGGGGTCGAACTGATAGGGCCGACCGAAGTAAGTATAACTCCAGGATATGAACCGGGCCCAATACTATACAAGGCTGAGAACGTTCAGACCCCAGTAACCCCCGGTGAGCTTGAGATCTCATCTACAGTTCAGGTGAGCTATCTCTTCAAATAGCTGGGAGCGCTCCAGCTGTCGCAAGCATCAAGATTTCCTAATCAGTTGCTCGGCGATTCCGTAACCAGTCAGGCCGTCGATTGAGTACCTGGCCATCGGCTCATATAGTATAGACAGCTTGTTTCCGCTCCCTTCGAAAGGAACCCTTGCCAATCGTAGCATTGTAGCGCTGACTTCATATGCGTTACCCATCTTGTCTCTGATTAGAACTTCCATTGATTTGGGATTTCCATCTTTATCATAATTGGTCCTAATATTCGATTCTATCAATGGGATGTTCTCACCGTTGATGTGGATATAGCCCGCATCTACAACACCTTGGTCGACAACTAGTTTGGCAACGTTTAGGGCCAACTTCTCTGAGAACTGGCAGGTTAGCCAGGTCCATTGTTTCGGCGCATTCCAGTCCCTTACACCCCAAGAGTGATCCCTCTCGCCAAGTCCGTCAATAGAGTACTCATTGGCCCCAACAACCAAGCGTCCTCTTGCTCTTCCGAACTGTTCTAAATGCTCTGAAGCGACATT
>JAPKYM010000341.1 GCA_026394315.1 Candidatus Bathyarchaeota archaeon
TGTGGCGTTAGGCGCGCTGGGGAGTTCCCTGCTGCTGTTCAATCATTCTTGAGAGGTTATTCTTTGTGTTCTCTATGCTTGCGAGCAACTGCTCCAGCTGCTGTCTGAGTGAGGCGCTTAGCTTCTCAAGTTCGGCCTGTCTTTCCTTCAGATCGGTGGTGGATGATTCGATGCTCTTCTCGATGCAGACGCCTGCACCCACGCCAGTAATAGCCTTCTCGACATCGCTGAGTTCTGCACATATGAAGGAGCCTGCGCCCACAGGTACCAGTACTTCAGTCCCTTTAGGGCACCCCTTCACACCTTCCAAGGCGTTCATTGCGATTGCGGTCTCTTCCAAGGCCGAGCTTACTATTCTTAATCTTGACTGAATGAGGTTGGCTGATCCTTCCATCATTCTTATCTCTACAAGGAGCTTCTTGAGCGTTTCTTCGTCAGCTGCCAACTTCTGATCACTTTAGGTCTTGACTATTTCTCAGGGGCGGCCTTTACTTCTTCCACCTTGGCAATTGCTATCTCGAATCTTTTGGCCTTGTGTTTGCTTCCCAGCTGAGAGTAAAGCGTGTCGACTACCTGGTCTTTTCCTAGACCATTGAGCACCTTTGAGAACTTCATGTTGCCAATCTGCTTCTTGATCTCGCCCGTGATTCGGAACGTCTTGACTTCGCCCATTCTGTTTCGCCCTATTATAGTTGCATCACTTGTGATATGGCCATAAGTTCCTTTCCCAAGGTTAGCGGCCCGGTTACTGCACCATGGCTTGTTGCCAAGAGCCCAGACCTTACGAAGGGAACGCCTCCGTTAACTGTTGAAGGCTCTATTTGAACCTTTAACAGGTCCTTAATAGTATTCTTCTCGTCATCATGTGCCAACGGGTTTATTATTGCACCCTTGATGGTGGCCACGGCCATAGATCCGACATAAGGCAGACCTGAGATATGCCCCCTGATTACCTCAACCTGAAGAAGTTCCTCAAGTTTCCTTATGGCTGAAGTGGGGAAAGCAGGGTCAACGATCGCTCCATTATCATTTGCTAGGATTAGGTTTCCAAGAGCGGTTCTTTCGTCCTCCAAGATCTGAATATTGAGCTTTGTAGACTTCTTTATGGTCTCAAGTTCATGGTCTCTTATTATGTGGGGTAGGACCAAACCGTTAGCGTTCCCAGCCATCATTATGCCTAGAAGACGGGACCCGGCGACGTTCACCTCACAGACATCGACACCTAGGCAGTCTTCGAATCTCTTCTTCTTGCTGGACGGGGTACCAGCCGGCACTGCGGCCCACCCTTCACATGCAAAGCAGTAGACGCCTATGTTCGAGTTTCCGAAGATATCTGCAATGACTATGGTCATAGTGTGGATTGACTTCCTTATTGCTCCAGATCTTAATACTATTGTTCGGTTAGTCTTAAGCTGTGTCAGTCTTGTGGCATGTATATCATTCTGTCGTTAATCTTAAGGATGTCAGATTTGTTGATGAATGCACATTCGTGCATTCCGTGATTCTGCGCAGTCTTCCAAGTTAGGATCTGGAGATGCATTGCGCGAGCAAACCACTGACTGTGGATTCACTGCTCATATTTGGCGCCTAGGGAGCATCTTGGATATCTGCAGTCTCTGCACTCTGGCGGGGATGTTGCGGGCTCTTCTGTGCCCTTGATAGATTCTATCAGCTTCAGGCTCCGCTTGACTTGGCCTTCGGAGCCTTTGATGATAAGGGTAACTGAACCTTCGGCCCCACCTACTCCTCCAGAACCTATCGGGATCGCCTCTGCGCCTGTCAGCATGTTTAGGGCCTTGACCTCATCAACTACCGTTCCATTCAAAGGAATAAGTCCTACCGGCATACCCATTGAGTAGTCCATCCTTTCTATGCCTGCTTCCTTGGCTGCCCTCGAGATAGGAGTTGGAATCATCTTCTCCAAGCCCACTGGAACGATTATGTTGATTCCTTTAGCCATAGCTGTTCCAACAACTCGGCCGACGGTCCCTCCTATAGTGCTTCCAAGGAATACTCCCGCATTCCCTTGAGGATCCAGCGCGTTTGCGCCTTTTATGAAGACATCTGCGGCGCCCATGCGTTTGAGAACATCGTCAACTGTCAAGTCTTCGTGCAGTTTGCCTTTCTCGAGTACCCATATCTTTGCGTATCCACGTTGGCGTATGGAGTCGAGCATCTCCTGCATTATGCACGTTCCTCTTGGAATGATTATTCCGCATCCGTAGCCTCTTGTGATCTTCCTGTTGGTCAGTTCTTCAAGGATGAAGGCACATGTGGTGCTTGCACCGACCAGGATTATGCCGTCCTTTTTTGCCTTCTTTACAACATCGAGTTTTGTTACTGCTTTTGCTATGAGCTTCTTCGATTCTGGCGGGGTCAAAGTTACTTGAATGCGCATGGCTCCCAGTCAATAGGGAAGGTGATTGAAA
>JAPKYM010000125.1 GCA_026394315.1 Candidatus Bathyarchaeota archaeon
AATATCACTGCTTGATCAGGCAAATAAGGCATGACCCCTAAGATCAATGCTAATGATGCGAAATTCGCAATCAGGATGATTCTTCGATATCTGATCCTGTGTAATATACAGCCATAGATCGGCACAGATAATGCCCGCCAACATAACCACGGTGGCAAGCAGATTCGCGTAGATGGGGTCTGTTCCCCTAAACCTCTCAAAAAGTGTTGGAAACCACGTTGTGAACGCGAAGACAGTGGCGAAAGAGAATCCGTAAATACCTCCAGCCTTCCAAATTTCAAGATTTCTTACGGCTTGACTGGTTTTCATTGCTTTTCCATGTGCGAGCTTTAGCGGGCTTTCCTTAATCAGAGACACGAAAACTACCAGGCTCAATATGGCCAGAGCAGCGTCAAGGTATAACGGATAGCGCCATCCAAAACCAAGCATCAAAACGCTTACCACTGGAAAAGCTAGAAGGGTGGCAAATGGCAGATTTATCCCGTAGACTCCTATGGCTCGCCCAAGCTCCTTCAGCGAAAACCATTGAGAGACTATTGATGGCAGCAGCGCTATCATGATCATCACTCCAACTCCGAAGATAATACGCCCCCCAAGGCGATTTGATAAGAATCGCTGATTGCAACCACAAAGCTGCCAAGTGCCATCATGCTTGTTGACAGAACACCAACGCGTCTAGCACCATAGTAGTCGATGAACATCGACTGCAGGTATTGACACAAGAACTCCTGGGACAAAAAGGATGGACATCAATAAACCAGCTTGCGTATGGCTAATGCCGAAATCCTTCATCATCGACGGGATCAAAGGAGGAATTGACTGGATGATGAAAGCCATTGTGGCAACGATGTAGAACGCCGAAAATAACATGACCCACCGAGATCGCAGAACCATTAAACCAATCTCACCCTTCAAACAAGGCAACCGAATCATACCTTCCTCTTAGCAGTTTCTTATGCTTGTCATAGGCTGTCTTTTGGAAAGCCCGGCCTAGTGAGCCTTCCTGAGAGCATCCAGAGATCTCTGAAGAAGACTCAGAATGATAGCTCCACTCAATGGATCACTGTGCAATCTTGATCTCTGTTTTAGAGATCTTCCAAACATTATCCTGTTTCACCAATTCAAAGTACTCTGCTGCATTTTGCAGGAGATTGTATGATCTGGAGTGAAGAACGTAGGTACTTTGAGCTGTCGCTCTGTCACCAATTATGCTCAGATCTGTAAAGCTGACGTTTTCTACAACTGCGTCAGGTGCAACACTAAATGCTGTTGTAAGATACCGCTTCAGACCTTCCTTGGGGCCTTGGTAAGTGTAACCTTCGCCGTATTTGATCACTATCTCCACGTTATCTGTAAAGAGTGCTACCGCCCTTTCTATAGCGTGTTGATTTAGCGCGTCGAAATATGATGATAGCACATTTCTAACTCGGTCTTCTTCACCAGCCTCAACAGTTCGGTTAACAGTTGGAGCAGTGGATGAGGTATATGTCGTATTGGGAGCTGGCATCAGTTCAGCTTGAGGTTTCTGTGTTAGGGTGGGAAGAAGTGCTGTGGTTAGTGGAGTTCTTTGAGGATGAAGTACGTAGAATAGGAGGCCGCCGATTACTAACAAGTCTAGGATAAGTATCATCATCAGCACTCTTTTCTCTCTACGGGTTGCTTTGATCGGTGAGGACTGAAATGGCACCGTGAGAGACCCTCCATAACATGTACAGAACCAGGCATCTTGAAGCTTTCTTCCACAGTCCGCGCTAATTACCTAACAACAAATATGATCAAACAGTTACCGAGCATCTTAGGGTGGTGTGAGTGAATCAGTGGCCTAGGATCTCCTTCTCAGCTTGCTTGAGTGTATTCTCGAGATCTCTTGAGACGTCCGCTGGCAGGGGC
>JAPKYM010000371.1 GCA_026394315.1 Candidatus Bathyarchaeota archaeon
CAATCGGTGGAATTAGAGGCGTGATCCCCAACAGACAGTTATATAGATAGAAAGCGTCCGACATCGACCGGGGCTAAACTCTTGTCAGACCAGCTGCGCGCCCCATATCTCAGATTCCTTTTAGGGCTAGGACTTCTTTGGCGGGTTTTCTGTCTTTGTTGCAGCTGATCATTCGCGGTGCATCCAAGAAACGTAGTTCATATCCTAAATCTCTGTAGAGTCTGCATATTCTTGGTGTTGCCTGATTGGAGAGCACGGTTGGGCCGGGATGCTCTGTTAACCATTTTGCCAGGCGCACCTGATCGTCCCAGGAGAACCCTTCCTTAGAGTACTGGGTAAATATCACATCGTAGGGCGGGTCTGCGTACACGAAATCATCTCGAGAAAGGGAGACCTTCTCAAAATCTTTGGCTGTGAACTTCCATTCTTGAAAAACCCGTTTGTATGGAGTAAAGTCGTGTACGTAGTTGATCTTTTGGTATCGGCCAAAGGGAACATTGAATTCTCCTGACCGGTTGAACCGGCAGAGTCCATTGTAGCATGTCCTATTAAGATAGTAGAATATTTCGGCGGCTTCTTTGCTGTTGGCTTTTCCAGTCTTTACAAGTTGATTGAATCGTCTTCGATGCTGGTAGTAGAGTTTTCTGTTGTTAGCCATGGGTATGTCTGTTACAAGTACCTTCTTGAGCCACCCGAAGAAGTTAATCGCGTGATTGTTGATGTCATTCAGAAGAGCGTGAGCAGGCATCAAGCCTAAAACCACAGCAAGACCACCACACAGAGGCTCAACAAGTCTGCGGTCTCTGTAAGGTTCCCAGATTGGTCTCAGATAGGGAACAAGCCATCTCTTTCCACCAGCCCACTTCAACGGAGGTCTAAGCGTAACACTAGTGTCGTGATGGGCTCGGTGTGAGGTTTGGCGCAAGCTTGACTCCTGCATTAGGATTGACACATCAGCCAGAGATAAAGCAAGCTGGCTTGAGCTTCTCACCTTAGTCTCCAAACACAAAATCACAGTTCAGTTTCAGATGCTCAAACCGACTATGGCACACGCTCAGCGCGCGCTAGTCGGAAATGGACAACCGTCTCTTGGAGATAGGGCTCAATTATCTAACTGCGTACGAGACAGAGGATGATGAAGCGCCTGCGAAAAGATAGCCGTAGAGGGTCAACCATGATTTGAATAAAGCTAAGTTAATCGTACAAGGAACAAAGTCATTTATTCTTCTCGCGCCCCAAGTAATTCGTGTGGAGAGGTATGAGCCAAGGTAAACTCATAGCTGAATTGCAGTCTTCAGATCTCTATGCTGAATGCATATGTGGTGAAGAGTTCAAGCTTTCAGACGCAATCCTATTCGATGGTCGCAGCATATTTCCTGAAGTTGCCGAAAACCGACGCAGTGAGAAGCTTGAGGAATTGAAACAACGCATGGAGGAATTGAAGAAACGGAAAATATCTGCAGACGTTGGCGCTGAGAAAAAAGCAATAGAAGTCGGCATTGGAAAAATAATTGAAAAAATCGTGCCAGCATACAAAGAATTCAAAATGCCTCTATGTGACTGTAGGCCCCTATTCGAACCCATAGATTTCATAGTCTTCAAAGGCATGAGTGAACTGAAAATCGACTCTGTAACCTTCCTGGAAGTCAAAACGGGCAATGCTACATTGAGTAAACATGAAAAACTGGTACGCGATGCCATCGATGACAAGAAACTATTTCACAAGGCGATTTGAATGATAGGCGACTTGGTTGAGCTCTTTCAGTCCTTCAGGACGATTCTATGCTTATGCCCCCATTGCGGGGACATGGTCCGCCTTAGCGACCTAAAGTTGAAGCACAAAGGCGCAGCGCCACGAACATGGCTTGACACATATGCAACTAATCTTAGACGACTTGAAAAGAAAGAACAGCTTTTCGAGGAAAAGGAAGCGTATCTTAGAAAAGCTGCTATTGCAAGAGGTCGCGCAAGAGTTCCTAAAATGATCCGTAAATGCATTGACGAAGCTATCGCCTCGTACAATTACAACCCTTATGATATCAAAGCCTTGTTGCACCCAGTTGATTTCGTCGTCTTCAACGGGTTGAACGATGGAGAAAAGCTTGAGGACATATCTTTCCTTTCAAAGAGAACTTCAAGTGAGAGTCTGAACCGACTTCGCACCTCACTAGACTCATCAATAGACGGCGAAAGATACGATTGGCAGGTCGCACGAGTATCTATCGATGGTAAAGTCGAAT
>JAPKYM010000131.1 GCA_026394315.1 Candidatus Bathyarchaeota archaeon
TGGTTCACGTTGAAGGAAAGAATGCTGGGCAGATCATCCTCTACGCCCTAAGCACCTGTGGATGGTGCAAGAAGACCAGGGAGTTGCTTAGGGAGTTGGGAGTGACCTACGATTACATCTATACCGATCGTCTGGTGGGAAAGGAGGAGGAAGATACCATAAGAGAGATCCAGAAATGGAATCCTAGTTGCTCCTTCCCCACCTTGGTGATCAACAATCAGTACTGCATAGTGGGTTTCAACAAGGACAAGATAAAGAAGGCTCTGGAAGAATGAGTCGCGATATCTCAGAGGACAAAGTCCTCAAGACTGTGGAGAGGCTCGACAGGGAGGCTGAGGAAGGGGGTTACCACCTGAATCCAGATAAGGAATTCCTGAAGGATCTCATCAGGGGGCTCCTCGCGAATGAGGACAGATATGGGTACATGGCCTGTCCCTGCAGGCTTGCCTCTGGAAACAAGAGTGAGGACCTGGATCTTATTTGCCCATGCGACTACAGGGACCAAGACATAGTGGAATACGGTGCATGCTACTGCGCACTCTACGTGGACGATGACATAAAAGCTGGCAGGAAGGAGACTCGATCAATACCTGATCGTCGGCCGCCTCCTGAGGAGCGCCGAAAGATGAAGCAGGGCATGATGGAGACCTCGAAGGGTAGGACGGCGCCTGTCGGGTTGACCTATCCTGTGTGGCGATGCAGGGTCTGTGGATATCTGTGTGCCAGGGAGAGCCCCCCGGCTGTGTGTCCGATATGCAAGGCCAAGAATGACAGATTCGAGAGGTTCGTGTGAGTTGCCGATAGCGCGCGCCTGCCTTAAGCCGGAACAAGAGTCCTGACGATTTCTTGAAGTATCTTCTATTTACATATTCTCAAGTGAATAAGGGATGTCTGAAGAAGTTCTGGGGGAAAAGAAGCGTCTTATTCTTGTCATAACATCTCCCTTGAGTGGTCGAATTCCAATTCTTGTTGATGACATATTGGAGCCAACGAAAATCACTGATGGGATAGAGATACGATGGTATCCAGTCATACGAGGCGGCGGGACGGAAGATATCGCCTGCTATCTAATGGAACTAGCAAAAGGTCTTGTCCTCCCCACTGTCACTGGGATACTTTCTGGATTCATACACGAAAAGTTCAAGGGAATACCAGACCTCAAGCTGGAGATCGAGGGCCTTAATGTTCACCTAGAGAACAAGGAACACATCCAGCGCATATTGACTGAGAAACTGAAGCAATCCTAGCGTGGGTCTGGAGAAACCTAGCTTTCTATACTAAGGTCCTCTCGAAGGCTGTGCGCGCGCTGGTCTCTATCCTGTGCAATTCTTCGAGTCATAATTCTCAAGGTGAAGGCGGTTGTTGCTACTAATAGAGCAAGGATGGATAGAAAATAGAAACTCATTTCATAGGAGCTTGTCTTATCCCTAATTGCACCTGCTAAATAAGGACCAAATGACATTCCAACACCACTTAATGAAGAGAGGATACCAAAGCCCAATCCCACATTCTCAGGCTCTGACACTCTTGACACGAATGAAAAGACCGGCGCTGGAACAAGTGCAACCGCAACCGACATGACAGCCATTGGAAAGAGATAATCGGTTGACGTGACTACAAGATAGATTGCGATTGACAGAATGAGTCCACCCCCTCCGATGAAAATATCGTTATTGTAGACCTTGTCCACTAAGCGCCCAATTACTGGGCTAAAGCCTAACGACCCCCACATAAGTAGGCTGACAAGGAAACCAGCAAAGCCGATGTTGTATCCCTTTGATATGAAAAAATCCGGTGCAAAAGTCGAAAAAGAAATTATTGCCGCATTAAACCACATCCAGCAGAGCCCTGTCAACCAAATATGGGCTCCGACCTTGGGTACCTTCGATAGCAGTCTCGCCCATCCCTCCCCTGCTTGAACCTTTTGCGGGAGATTTGGAGCATTTCTGTACAGGAGAAGAAAGCTTGCTAGCACAACTATGCCCATTATCACAACAATCGAAATTGGCATTCGCCATCCAAAACTCTCACCCAACTTGCCAAAACTTGTAAAACATATTATTGTGCCAACGGGCATTGCAGTATTCCAAATCCCCATCGCCGTGCCTGCTTCACGTCCTCTAAACCACTGTGAAAGCGTTTGCGCAGACACAATGGAGATGATGACAGCTCCAATTCCCGCGATGACTCTTCCCGAACTGATATAGAGAAAGGTGCCGCTCACTACAATGACTGACATGCCGATAACTGCAAGTATTAGGGAGAGTATGCCGATCCTAAAGGGTCCGAAACGGTCAGCAAGTAGACCCGCTGGAATCGACAAAAGCATGGCTGGTAACGCGAAGAGACTCATCAGCGAACCAGCCTCAGCATAGGGCAGTCTCAAGTCTTTAATGACGAGAGTGAGGATAGGTGGTAAAGACTGTAATGTGAGAGCAAACACCAGCATACAAAGGTAGGATAGGATTAGGATAACCCATCGATACTTGTTTGCAGGCATATATGGTTCTCAATGTTTTCGATAATCTTGGAGATCTATATAGACTCATGGCGCGCGCTATGGGTCCCAGGCGCATACTAGCCTAGTTATCTTCTTGCTGGATATATCTGGTGACGTTTCCGTAACCTAGACGGTGGACTGCTGGTTACACTAAGCTAAGAAACACGTCCAAGAAGAATGATTTAGCTGACGCGCACCGGTGGCATGCGGAGGAAGATTAATGGGGGGTTTCAGTAGTTTCTTATTCTCTGGTGATTTCATTCTCTATCTCGTCGGGCCTCTTATGGCCGGCCTCATCATTCACGGCATCATTGAAGCGCTTGCCAAGGCGCCGGCGGATAATCTCAATCGATCAATAAACACTAGCCTCAAGGCGGTTCCAGTTCAAGGAGAACAACTTAGCGCGCGCTGAACAAAGCGAATAAGGCGAACACGAGGACAATCAAAGCACAAAGAGCGATTGTGACAATCATCATACTCCTTGCCGTTGTAGGAGACACTTCCACCTTTGTGCCCCATTTGTCCTTATTGAGGAGACCCTTTATTGCGTATGCTAATCCGAGTACAAAGAAGAACCCGCCCATCGTGAAAGAGACTTCCCCATGCAAAAACCAAGGTAGAAGTGAAAGGGCTAGACCAGTTGCGAGCCAAACAACTCCCGTTACAAAATAGTTGCGGTAATCTATTTTTCTCGGCTCCTTCCTTTTGCGAACAGCGAGTAACGCTACAATGCCAAATAATACCAGGGCTACCAGAATCGCTATCAGTATCCACGGGATGCCATTCATAGATTGAATTATCTAATTTTTTTTGCTGAGTTAAGATTTACAGTTCTTGGCGCGTTAGAGCTGAATAATAAAGATCCCTTCCTCAGCGCGCGCGCTATAATGAGATACTCCTCACGTGGTGTTTCCAAATCGGGAGGACGACATTTTGTCATTTCAATTCTTCTGCATTCGAGTGTTGACCCAATAGGCCAAGCGGAAAACGATCACGAATATCACAAACGCCAATAGAACATACGGATAGGCAGTCTCTCCAATACTTATGGAGCAGAGAATAAACAGAGCAGAGAAAATCAGAAGTGTTTTCAAGATAAGAAATATTTTCACGTTTTTCAGTCCCCTAATGTAGCAACGTGGAGAAACTGAATGCTTTTGGCTTTTTCACTGTCAACGCACGATATTCCATCATCTGTTGGTGTGCTCACCAAGCGATTCAGCGCTCCCTCTAGGGCGGGTTTTCGTTATCGGGAATATTCAGCACACAAAGGTTATACACAGTGTTATTCTATCCCAGAGTTCAGGCGGTCTGCATGAAGTTGCAGGGGAAAGTCGCCGTCATTACTGGTGCTGGGCGAGGCATAGGCAGAGCAATAGTAAAAATGTTTGCACTAGAAGGAGCCAATATCGTGATAAATTATAGCAAGTCAAAGAAGGAGGCTTTCAGCTTGGCCGATGAGATCAATAATGATGGTCGAGAAACACTAGTTGTTAAGGCAGATGTCTCAAAAGCAGATGAAGTCAAGAAGATGATTCAGAAGACCGTTACGAAGTTCGGTCGAATAGATATTCTTGTTAACAATGCTGGCATCGCAATCCCCGCAGCCTTCCTTGACTCTACAGAAGAGATGTGGGACCAGACAATTGGCGTAAACCTGAAGGGGGCCTACCTATGTTCAAGAGAAGTTGCACCTATAATGCTCAACCAGAAGAGCGGGAAGATCATCAACATATCCTCGATTTCTGGAATGGCGGAAAGAACCGCTGTCAATAACACGCCCTACGTCGTCTCCAAGGCCGGCATGATAGGTCTGACTCGCTCACTGGCGGTGAACTTGAGTCCGCATATAAATGTCAACGCTATCTGCCCAAGTCTCATCGATACAGATATGGTGGAAGCCACCTTCACCCCTGAAAGGAAGAAAATGTCAATTCAGGAATATCTTCTAAAGAGAATTGGAAGACCGGAAGAAATAGCCAGGGCTGCCCTGTTTTTGGCGTCGAACGACTCAGACTTCATAACAGGAGAAATACTAACAGTCGCTGGCGGTAAGGCAATGAGATAGAGCTAGCTAAATAAGCCCGCTCGTACAACGCGTACTAATAGTTCAATTTTGGATGCTCTCACCAGGCGCGGAAAAAAAACCTGCTCTAACGGTTCAAATTGCGATGCTCTCACCAACTATACCACACACACACAAATCATATACTGCTCGCTTCGCTCGCAGAACATGCCAGCAACAGTATGGTATATAGCTGCAATCCCAAGGAAACAATGCATAATAGGCAAAGTATGCTTATACCTTTTTAATCAGGATCTTAGGTTTCAACCTCAACGAAAAAAGCTGCGATGCCTGAGGTTGGTTGGATGCACTGAAGACGACTATGGATAGATTTCGAAGGACAGCAGATGGCATCGTAATTGATGACAGCGGCTGGGGAGATCTGCTTCTTGGTGTTGTTGTGGGTGGCTTGAAACTGTCATCTGGGCAGTATATGGCGAGGAGGATTCCAGTGACATTCTTCCAGCCTCCGTTATTCGAGAGAAAGGTGTACCTGGAGAAAGCTGTTGAGATTGTTCGCAAGATAATTGGGGTGATGAGGGCTGACAAATACACACGGTTCAAAGTCTGCTCGGGGTACGTTTTATCGGCAGTTCGAGCCTACTTGAATGAGAATGGCTACAACCTGGTAGAAGTAGAGGTGACTGGAGAGCCTCAAGAAATGGTCGAGAGAAGCTACGTCAAATGGTGTGTGGAGATGGGAGTTCCTGCCAAGGTGCTGGATCCAGAGAGTGGAAGAAGAAGGTTTATGGCGTTGCTTCAATGGGTTAGCGAGGACCCTAAGGTTCGAGAGCACCTTGTGAAAACCGGTTGGAAGAGCTGGCAGAAGCGATGGCGGAAGATTGCCTACAACCAATCTCACAAACGCACAGCTCCAAGCAATACTCAGTTATGAAACGACTGAAAGCTCGGTTCTTCGTCTGTGAATCTCCTTTGCGTTGCTTTCACAATCGTAATGCAGTTCGTTTTCACCATGGTCGTGGGCAAAGTTAGGAACAGATATAGATAGCAGACAGAGTCTTGAGTCAAAAGAATCAGATGACGACTTCTGGAGCGACTTTCAATAAGAAGATGACCTCCAGTTGCATGCAGTTGATGAACATACACTCTCTATGATACTCTAGGTTCTTCTGAAGGCATGATAGTTACAACATCCAAATATGGACTAACCTAATTAGACAACCTAGTCTTAGGGAAATACTTGCATCTATACATACACATATTTCATATTAGCCAAGTATTCCAATTAACTGAGTTCTCCAGAATTACCTGTGCCATAGCTGTTGTGCGTCGTCGCCATAGGTGGTGAGAAAAAAAACCTGCTTTAACGGTTCAAATTAGGGTGCGCGCGCGCACGCGAATCCAGACGAATACTATGTCGTCGTCGAGTATGGAAGTGGTGAATTGTCACGTGTCACCCCTGCTGGAACGGTGATTCTAATAGCTAGCGGCCTCTCAGGGCCCCTCGGTGTTGCGATCGATAGTTCGGGCAACTATATTGTCACAGAGGACTCAGCTAACAGATTGTCACGCGTCACTCCAAGTGGGACGATCACGACAATCGTCAGCGGTCTCAACGGACCCAATGGTATTGCAATTGATACTTCAGGTAACTACATCGTTGCCGAATCCTCAAGTGGTAAACTGCTAAAGATCACTCCTGGTGGGACAATAACCACTATTGCCACGGGTTTCATACATCCCGCTGGTGTTGCGATTGACGGTTCAGGAAACTACATCGTGGCAGACCAAAACGGCAATAAGTTGTTCCGTGTTACTCCGGGTGGAATCGTGACCCTGATAACAGGCAGTGATCTTTCAGGTCCCCAAGGTGTTGCGGTCGACCGATCGGGGAACTAGATAGTAGTCGAAGACAATACTCAGCTTTCACGGGTCACTCCAGGGGGAACGGTAACCTTCATCGCCAATGTCTATTCAGGACCTGGCGTAGCAATCGACAATTCAGGGAATTATGTTGTGACGGAGCAAAGCAGTGATCGTCTGTCGCTAGTTACCCCCGGAGGAACAGTCACTGTAATCACGAGCAGCAACCTTAACAGACCCACAGGTGTCGCCTTCAGGGGCGAACCACCAGCTCGCGGGCCCGCTGTCGGCGGCTTCGTGATGCAAGTTAACAAGTTCGAGATCTTAACCCCCTGCCTAGCAATAGCCGGACTGATCACAGCAGTATCAGCGGTGGTAGTGGTTAAGAGAAGAAGCAGAGACTGACCATATTCCTCTCCTCTATTTTTCGAGACTTTTTTAGGATACTTTCTTTTTCATTATCTTGCCGAGCGGAGCGAGGCATTAGAGTTCCGTCGTCGTGTCCCCTAGCTGGTGAGCACCACCACTATATTCTGGCTCGCTACGCTCGCCAACAATTACTAGTGCGCGTGTTCTCTACGTGACCTTTTATAAACTACCTCCTTCGAATCATGAGTCTAAGTGGAAAAAATGCCGGAGTATCAGGGCTTACGGATTCGGCTTAGCTCAAATCATTGATGGAATAGTTGTGGGCATAATAGTCGTATTACTTCTCCGAACGCTCTC
>JAPKYM010000247.1 GCA_026394315.1 Candidatus Bathyarchaeota archaeon
AATCCTCCAAAAGTCGGCGCAGCTCTCAACTCTAGCACTCGCTCCTTTTCGACTAATGTTTTGGTGATTGATTACACATGAGGTCGTTGCTCAACCTCATAAATCTGTTTGTCAGATCTTATGAATGTCTCCCGCGCGGCATTCCTTGATTCATTCTCTACTATCTTAACACAAGGGCTAAACTATGACTTCTCCAGATTTAACATCTCCTCTCCGACTCGCCAATCCTATTAGCTCAGTTTATCAGCAACATTATTGATGCAATGAGCCACTCTTTGTGACCATGATGTGAACTGTCAGCAGGGGTAGAAAGATCGAACAGGTCGATCAAGTCACTGATATGTGGGATCCTTTGAGGTGAGCGGATTCTACAAAAGGTTTTTACTGGGGCACATTACTAATCGATAGCCTAGATTTCTAGGCTGGTAACAAATTTTGTCGATGTTTGCAGCTCCCGGAGCATACGACCGTGCAATTACGGTCTTTTCACCTGATGGTAGGCTTTTCCAAGTCGAGTACGCGTCAGAGACCGTGAAGAGAGGTGCGACGGTCCTCGGAATCGCCTGCAAAGAAGGCGTTGTATTGGCGGCTGAGGAGAGGGCTGCCTCGAGATTGCAGGATCCATCATTTATGTGGAAGATCTTCCAGATAGACGAGCACATCGGCGTGGCAGTCGCTGGTCTGAGTTGTGACGCACACACACTCGTGGATCAGGCAAGGGTCCACGCACAGAGCAACAGGCTCATGTATGATGAACCCATCGATGTCGAGATGCTTACCAGAAGAATAGGCGAGATAGAGCAACTCTATACGCAGCACGGCGGTGTTAGGCCATTCGGCCTCTCGATGATTTTTGCGGGAGTTGACAGAAAAGGCAGCAGAGTGTTTTGGACAGACCCCAGCGGGGCCTATTTGGCATACAAAGCCTGGGCGATCGGCGCTGGAGGAGATGTTGCAAACGAGGTTCTGGAAGCAGAGTACAGTGAGGACCTCGTGCTTGAAGACTCGATAGTTCTTGCTCTAAAATGCATGGCTAAAGTCCTTGAGGGAAAAGCAGTTCCTCAGAAGATCAGAATGGCAATCATCCCCGCAGATACCAAGAAGTTCCGAAGACTCTCTAACGATGAGATTGAGAAGTATCTGAAGAAGATAGAGCCGAGCAAAAAGGCTCCTCAGAAATGAGCAGCAAATTCACAACTGCTAGAATGACTGTTGGAAGCGATCACTTCGAGATACTTGTGAAACCAAACCTGGCTCTCGACTACAAGCTGGGGAAGACTGTCGCAGTAAGTCAAATCCTGGCAATCGATGAAATATACGCAGACGCAAGTAAAGGAACTAGAGCCTCAGTAGAGAAACTGCAAAAACTATTCGGCGCCACCGATCCTGTTAAAGTGGCCGAAGAGATAATGCGGCGGGGGGAGCTACAGCTCACCACCGAACAAAGACGGCAGCTTGTGGAAGAGAAGAGGAAGAGCATAATTGCTTTCATCTCAAGAAACTGCATTGATCCGAGGACGGGTGCTCCGCACCCTCCATTGCGAATTGAACAAGCCTTAGCACAGATCAGGCTTTCAATAGACCCTTTCAAGAGTGCTGAAGAACAATCGAAAGATATCATCGATATGTTGAGGCCCCTAATACCAATCAAGATGGAGCAGATGCGAGTGGCAGTCAAAATACCGGCAGACTACGCAGCCAAAGCATATGGGGCTGTAAAGAGCTATGCTGTCATAAGTCGGGAGGAATGGCAGTCCGACGGCTCGTGGGCCGGCACTCTGGAAATGCCAGCCGGGCTTTACGGTCCTTTCATTGAGAAGTTGGGAAAACTCACTCAGGGTACAATTCAATTAAAGCTACTCAAGTAGATGGGAAGCTCCTTACTGGTTATTCGGTAACCCCGCCGCTTCAGGATTCTGTTCTAAGGCCCTAGAGCTTTCAAAGTTAATCTCTAGCGCGCGTAGCCGCAAAAGGGTCTTGCTGTTCGTTTTCTAGCGCGCGCGTTTCTGGAGTTGGACTGTCACGTGCGCGTCACGCATTAGTATGTCCGGTCTTGGCGGGATCAGCGAGCGCTGATGGCAGAGAATCTTGAGGGATAGGCTCACGGATCCCGGTCATTGGTATTTGAGAATTGACAGGATGCCTTGGGGGGGAAAGATTTACTAAGGTAGGTTTGTGAACTAACCTAAGCTCGAAAGTCAAAAGGGACAAATAGCATTCTGACTATAGTCAGGACTTGGAGCGTTCCAAGTAGCTGGGCAGTTGGCCCTTGGACTAGTTAGAGTACCTACCATAACAATAGATTAAGGGCTCTTAGAGAAAGAAGAATGAGTGGTGCATCTCTTACCATGTACGCACAGAAAAAGCAACTCGTCACCCCTGGAGAACTGCTTGCCCAAGGGGACTACTACCCAGATCTCAATACCTTCAAAATTGGAAATAGTGTGTACTCGACAATACTAGGTATATCAGACTTGAGAGAAAATCGTCTATCAGTCGTTCCACTCAAGCACTGCTATATCCCATCTGTGGGAGATCTCGTTATAGGTACGATCGTTGATATCGGCATGTCCGGATGGTCAGTCGACATAAACTCACCTTACCCAGCACTTCTCCTCGCTACTGAAGTACTGAACCGACAGCATTCGCAGAGAACGGAAACTGACAGAATATTCAGCGTTGGAGACCTCGTAAAGGCTAAGGTGATTGCGTTTGACAGGACTCGAGATCCACTTCTTACAGTGAAGGATAGAGGGCTTGGGAAAGTAACTCATGGAAGGGTGATGAAGATCTCGGCCTCCAAGATCCCTAGTTTGATAGGAAAAGAGGGCTCTATGATTAGCATGTTGAAGAAAGAGAGTTCATGCTCATTGTCAGTGGGGCAAAACGGGATAGTGTTGGTCACATGCGAATCCCCGGAGAATGAAGAGCTAGTAATGGATGTGGTAAAAATGATTGAACGCGAAGCCCATACACACGGTCTGACCGATAGAGTACTAGATATGATCAAGAAAGGACGCAAAGGTGGAAAAGTTGTCGAAGGAGAAGGCCCCTGAAAGACTAATCGATGACAGTGGCTTAAGGATCGACGGAAGACGGCCCGAAGATCTCCGGCCAATTAAACTCGAAGTTGGAGTACTGGAGAATGCAGACGGATCAGCGTTCATCCAGCAAGGAAAGAACAAGATCCTAGTTGGTGTCTTCGGGCCGAGAGAGATCCATCCTAAACACATGGTTTTGCCCGACAGGGCAGTAATTAGATGTAGATATCGAATGGCCCCTTTCTCGACTGAAGAGAGAAAGAATCCAGCGCCCTCGAGACGTGAGATAGAGATCTCAAAAGTAATCCGCGAGGCGTTGGAGCCTGCTGTGATGTCTGAATATTACCCAAGGACTGTGATTGACATATTTATTGAGGCCCTCCAGTGTGATGGAGGAACTAGATGCGCAGGAATAGTTGCAGCATCATTGGCCTTGGCTGACGCCGGCATATCCATGAAGGAGTTGGTCTCAGCCTGCTCAGCAGGTAAAGTGGGAGGCCAGGTAGTAGTCGACCTCTGCGATCTCGAAGACAAATATGGAGAAGCAGATCTCCCCGTTGCCCTGATGCCTAACCTCAGTGCGGTGACCTTAATACAAATGGATGGAAAACTCAGCAGAGAAGAGTTCGAGAAGGCCTTGGACATGGCGTCTGAGGCTTGCAGACAGATCCGAAACTTCCAAGCTGAGGCTCTGAGGCATAAATATCAAGGAATGGTTGACACGGAAGAACCACCAGCGACAGGCGAGGCCAGCAAGTAATGTCCGCAACACCTAAAACATCGGGAATGGCCAAACTCGAGCGAGATGCCGTACTAGAGTTGGCCTCGAAGAACAGAAGACTCGACGGTAGAGCCCTGACAGACTACAGGAAGATCAAGATAGAGACTGGAATAATAGAGAAAGCAAATGGTTCTGCACAAGTTACCCTGGGCAAGACCAAAGTGATGGTGGGAGTCAAAGTTCAGATGGGGTCACCCTTTCCTGACACGCCCAACGAGGGAGTACAGACGGTCAATGTCGAATTAACGCCTTTGGCCTACCCAACATTTGAGACGGGCCCTCCGGGAGAAAACGCCATAGAGCTTGCAAGGATCGTAGACAGAAATCTCAGAGAATCCAAAGCGATAGACGTAACGAAACTGTGCATAACACCTGGAAACAAGGTGTTCGTAGTCTTTGTTGACATAAATGTTCTCGATCACGACGGCAACCTCATAGACGCTTCAACATATGCAGCGTTGGCTGCTCTCATGACCGGGAAGTTTCCAGAGTATGAACTCAAGGACGGTGAAGTGATCTTCAAAGATAGCTTCCAACCGCTACCAATAAACAACCACCCAGTACCCGTCACATTCGCAAAAGTCGGAAAGATATTGGTGGCAGATCCCTGCTTGAAAGAAGAAGAGGCTATGAGCGCCAGATTGACGGTGGGAATTGACAAGGACGACTTCGTATGTGCCATGCAGAAAGGCGGTATTGGAGAGTTGGACTCAAATGAGATAAAAGCCGCAGTTGAGACTGCAATCAACAAATCAAGGGAACTCCGCGGAATTATAATGGAGGCTTCGAAGTAATTGCCGAAGAT
>JAPKYM010000269.1 GCA_026394315.1 Candidatus Bathyarchaeota archaeon
AGGCTGTTGAAACCCTTCTCGAACGACTTCTTGTTCAAACGTACCCATATGTCGTATCTTTGATTGAGATGCATGAGACCTTCTATATAGTTGCAGTAGTAATGGATGCGTCTTTCAATAACGCCTTCGAGAGCCTGTTCAACCTGCTCTCCAGCGACTTCAATGATAATACCTAAGGGAGAATTAGAATCAGGTTTCATCTCTTTTATGTCTGGACCTATGATGGTGACCTTTCCGTCCTCAATGCTCTCCGGTTTTCTGACTCTCACTAGCTCGAACTTGTCTTGGACTTCAGTTCCTCCAAACTCAACCTGCATCTCGGCCTTTCTGACTCGTTCGCCCTCATAGATAACTCCGACTTCAACTGGCATATCTTTGAACATTGACAATACCTATTCCTCCACTCTCACCCTGAAAAACAGCCACCCTCCGCCTTGCAGGCGGGTAAGACAAGACGAGGAATCGCCAAACGAACATCGATTGCAGTAACAGTTCAAAAGTCTCCACTATTGTCGGGCTGTTGCTACAAAAGCTCAATGCGTGGTATTTATCATTTCCCAAGTCCCTAAGAATCTCCGAGCTTCGGAAAGGAAACATTAATTCATAGTACGATAATCTCGACCATGGAAGTCAGGGTTTGTGAACGAGAAACTGGTAATATCTGTCTCAGGAAAAGGCGGTTCGGGAAAAACAACAGCTACGGCGCTAATACTAAGATACCTAATTGAGAGGGGGGGAAAGACCATACTTGCAATCGATGCGGATCCCGCAACAAACCTTCCAGACGTTCTTGGTGTAAGCATCGAGAAGACGGTTGGAATGGTTGAGAGCGAGCTTAAAGAGAAGCTCGGGAGAAGCGAGATTCCCGCGTCCGTGACAAAGAAGGAATTCCTAGAGGGACAGATCTATAGGATCTTGGTTGAAACATCGAATTTCGACTTACTAGCGATGGGAAGATCCGAAGGTGAAGGCTGCTACTGTAGCATCAACTATCTCTTAACGTCAATAATTGACTCGATCTCCAAGAACTATGATCTGACAATCATGGACATGGAAGCTGGTCTGGAGCACGTGAGCAGGAGAACTGACAGAGATGTTGATCTAATGTTAGTAGTCACCGACCCGTCAAGAATGGGCCTACAAACTGCGTCTAGAATAAGAGAACTTGCCAAAGAAGTCCACATAGATTTCAAGAAAGCCTATCTGATTGGTAACCAGTTCCCACCAGAATCAGAACAGCAACTTCGGATCAAAGCAGAAGAGATGGGTTATGAACTCGCAGGATTGATCCCGACTGACCCTAGTGTGGCATCTTTCAACGCAACCGGCAGGCCTCTTCTCGAGCTTCCACCAAGCTCTCCAGCACTCATAGCGATAAGTGGAATTACTCAAAGATTAGATTTGGGGAATTAGTGGAGATCAGCCGCGCGCTTGAGGATCATTTTCGCCCAGCATATTCTATGATATGATCTGCTATAAGGTCGGATATTGATCTCTCTGTGATTGTTTGGAGACCCCGCCAGCCGGGTTGAGAATTTATCTCCAGTATGGTTGGCTCGCTCCCTGCGTCCACCAAGTCCACTCCGGCAATTTCGCATCCTATGGCCTTGGCAGTTCTGACCGCCAGCTCCTCCATATCGGACGGCAATGTGATCTTAACTGGCTTTGCACCGAGGCTAACATTTGTTTTCCAGGAGTTGGCGACGCGGCGCATAGCTGCCACAACTTTGTCGCCGATTACAAAAGCACGAATATCTGAGGTCCCGTGCTCAACATACTCTTGGACATATAGAATCTGCTTATTGAATTTCAGAGTCCTAAACACTCTTTCGGCGATATCAGAGTCGGAGATTCTTGCTGCCCCGATGCCTCTGGATCCAAAAACTGGTTTGATGACTGCGTCGCAGCCAAATCTTCTGAAGGCGTCCATTGCTGCCTTAACATTCTCTGTGACAACCGTCTTGGGGACGTTCACACCCTGCTCCGATATTAGCGCCAATGTATTGTATTTGTCTGCAGCTTTCTCTATAGCTGCTGGAGGGTTTATGACCTTAAGTCCAGATCTCAAGAGTCTCTGTAGCACATTAAGTCTGAAAATTATTTGTTCAAGTGAGCCCCTCCCTATAGGGCGCACTAGTATCGCCCTCAGTTCACTGATAAGATCGAGACTGCGGAAGCTTACGGCAGGGTCAGATTGAACTCTGGCAACGAGATCCTCAAAGCCGAAACAGGTGACATCTACCTGTCTTTTCCGGAATGATTTCCTAAGCTGAAGGGAGCACCATGAATTTTCATTTCTTGTTAGGAGGCCTACTTTCATTGATATGGACCGAAGTTTCCTTGGTCAACATGCCTATAAGTCTAATTTCCATCCTCTTTTCAGTTTTCAAATGGGATCCACACGCATCCGCCCCTATGACTACGGAACGCTGAGGCCACTTCGCGCCCTAGCCGTAAAGTCCAGGTATTGGAAACCAGGAATCGATATAGCTGACATGATTTCCGGGCTTGTCTTGGATCTCATAAGAGATCGGGATGTCATTGTCATCTCTGAGAAAGCTATTGCGGTCGCTCTCGGAAGACTATGTGATGAATCGAAAATCATCCCAGGATGTTCCGCCAGATTCCTTGCAAGATTCTGGATGCGCAAGGTATGGGGATATTTTCTGGGGCCACTTTCCAGAATGAGTAGAATAAACATCGAAAGGCTAAGGAATTACCCAATATGTGAAGGCGCTTCACATAAGCAGGCTGCCATTGTCTATGCCGGCGTTACCCAAGCGCTCAGACACGGTTCCGAGGGAGGAATGGATGTCAGCAATCTGCCGTATTCCTATGTATGCATCCCACTTGTTGGAGCTGTTGAGGTTGCTAAATACATCAAGGAGACTATTGCGAAACGTTCAGGCAAAGACATTGAGGTTATGATAGTTGATTCCGATAAGACCTACAGTTTCCGAAACTTACACATAACGCCGAGGCCAAATTCAGTGCCTGGGATTCACTGTGTAGGCGTTTTCGCCTTCATAATCGGAAGACTACTTAAGCTGAGACCAAGATCGACGCCTATTGCTTTTACCTCATCAAGACATCGTCCCGATGAAGCACTACAGATTGCTGCTGTGTCTAACAGAGCCAGAGGTGACGGCGCCGGCAAGACAATTTGGGACATTGCGGAAAGATTCGGGGTGAAAGTCACTGATGTAAGCTGGGAGATGCTGGAGAACATAGCGCATTACCCAGTAGTGATCGTTAGAAGACGTTGATCCCTCAGCGGGTGCTGATCATGGTAAGTGGCCGTCCAGGATCGCTAAGGCTAGCGATGAGGCTGTAAGGTCCGCGGTGGTTCCAGGATTAAGTTGGTGGCCGTCGTTTCTAAGCCTATTATCGAGAATTGTCAGTTTCTCCCTGCCAAGATCAGTCACCAAGCCGCCCAGTGAGAGCACCTCCCCTGCCGAACTGGATATCTCTTTTGCTTGCCCGTCGCCCACTTTTCTAGATATTAGGGTGTCAGGAATCATTGAAAGGATTTTAAGGAAGGTATGTACCGTTGCAGTGTTGTAGTCATTTGTTTCCTGAAGTTGGCTCACGAAGTACGGGTAACCAATATCGAAAGTTATCTTAAAATCGTTTGCCCACTCTGAAGCGATCGAATCATATCCCGAGGACAAACGAAACACCTCCGATAAAGAGGCGCCTGCCTTTTCGATCTCGCTCCTGTAAGTATCCTCAGCAACATCAAACTTCTCAACTGATCCTAGTCCGCCTGCTCCAGAAAGTCTGATGGCTTCGTAAACTTGGATAGCATCTTGGACGGTAGTCGCACGAATCACTTTAGATAGAATGTGCCTTAGACTCTCAATACTGGGTGATGGCTGAGACCAGACATAGCCCCCGGCTACGGACATTGGAATGAGAAGAAGTATGGATCCGAGAATTGTGTTGCCACCGTGTTGCCACTTGATCATCGAGGAGGCGCCGTCTCTTATTATGAAGCCGACTCCCACCTCGTCAAGACGTATCCTTCCTGACGATACTTCAATCCCACGATGTGAGGCATTTCTTAAGGACGAGCCAATGGCTATTGAGGAGGCGAGAAAATGCTCATATCGCGTGTTGTCGAAGTTCGCAGTCCGATGTACATTTCCGGGCTTGGGATATGCGCTAACCTCCAATAGGGTTGCCAGTTGAATACAGCCAGAGATATGTTCCACAATGTCGCTTGCAGGGGAAGTCATGATCTAGTCTAGGAAGTAGTTGGATATCTAAATTTAGGGCTTCAGCCTGAAGCATGACATGTAAGGCCGGCTTCTCTCGCGCTTCGATTTGATAGAAATGAATTATGAACATGTTATACGAGACCGTCCCATCATACCGGGCGTTCTACCCAGAAGTTCGAACCGCGGGCGAAGCAGCCAAGTCATATGACCCGCCCAAACGGGTCATGATCCGTTAATCAAATTAGATGGTGAAGACCTACCGGGATCGAGAGTCTCATGCAAGCAGGATACAGTAGACGCTCAGAATTTCGCGACAGGGACTATATAGAAACAAAGGAAAGTCTACTATTTACCGTTGTAGGCAACATTCACCCAGAAGACAGAGTCATATCGTATCTCAAGTATTATCCGAGTGCCCATGGAAAATGGATGCGCTCTGGCCAGCGTTTTGACAGAGCCATAAAGTACTACGATATTTCTCACTTGGAGGAGACAATAAGATATCTCTCGATGAATTACCCTGACTATCTTTACAGAGACAACCTATTGGGAATATCATTCACGGCCGTACCCAGATCTCGGATTGTGATTCACCATCTTCCAGAGGAGAAACTGAGGATCCTAGGAAAGAGAGATGATCTTGATCCGCTGCAAAGGAAGAGCGTTGGTCTTGCGGGAGTTCTGTCCAGAAACAGCGGGGTCCAAATTGGCAGATTTGGTGTCACAGGGTCGCTTTTGATCGATTTGCATCAAGTTGAGTTCTCTGACATAGATCTGACTACGTACGGCAAGGAGCATGGATGGATGGTGAGGAAAGCGCTACTTGACCTCTTTAGCTCTGAGGACCCAAATGTCAAGAGATTTCCGAGCAATGAGGTGCCTACACCGGCGCGTCAGGCAAGGCTTCGCTTGATGAATGACAATCAGTTAAGGCTTTTCTATGAGAGAAAATGGAACCGTGGCCTATTCAAGGGTACACCCTTTTCCGTAAACCCAGTACTCGAGGGGCACGATCTCTCGGAACGTTACGGGCAGCACAGATATACTAACTTTGGTATTGTTGAGGGTCAAGGCATAATCGAAGACGCGTCGGGGAGCATTTTCGTTCCGGCAAGGTATTCGGTATCTGAGGCGCGAATCACCAAAGGCAAAGAAGTTGATGATGTTAGTGAAATCGTGAGTTTTGACAGGGACTATGGTGATATAGCTTTCGAACAAGAAGAGATACTGGTACGAGGTAAATTGGAGATGGTTGAAGATCTATCGAGCGGATCATGCCATCATAGGATTGTTGTGGGCTCGCTGGAAGGTAAAGGAGCAGACTACGTCAAAGTGTCTGCCTGAACTTTACTGCGCTCATCTTAGCGGAATCTTGTATGGGCCAAGCTTTCCCCCGAAGTTCACCGCGGTAATCCTGAGCACACCGTCAACCGAAGTAGCAGCCTTAACCCCTTCAGCCATGGCTTTCTTAACAGATGGAAGATCTATTCCATTCAGAATTACTTCGTAGACACTGCCGACTCCTTCTGGAACCTTAGAGTCGGTTATTGTTTTGCGCAATGTGGGGCAGAAGGGATGGTTTGTAGATGCTGGTAATTTATATTTGTTTGACCCAACCTTTGAGCCAGAACGGCATATGCCCCCAGGGAATGGTGCCACAACTCCCTCAACGGATCTGATAGCCTTAACCGCATTCTCTGCTGCGGTGAGGCCATTCTTATAGTTGTCAGCCATTATGATGAAATTACCGCCGGCGACTCCTCGACGCACGCCAAATCGGTCCTCTATTGTGAACTCCCCCTCCATCACCGGAATTCGCCACACAACTCTGTCGCCTATCTGGCCTTTCTTTTGAAAGCCGTCGCCGAAGAGACGAATAGCTCGACCAATCTTGAGCCTCTTCTTTGCGCCATACATTGAGTCGAAGGCCGCTGTCGTGGGACATGTGAGTATGCACTGGCTTATTCGCAAAAGCATCTGAGTTTTGAACTCTCGACCCGTTCGGTGGTATATCTGGATGTTTACTCCCGGCCTTCCATCAGGGGCTTTATCAGGTGACACTGGAACTCCTTCGATTCCGGCCTCTGCTGGAGACATTATTATCGAGGAGGCAAAGCCCGTGGCACTGGTTGCCGCAACATTTGCCCAATATTCGTTCTCTGCGGTAATCAAGATTCTGCCGACAATCATAGGAAAGGCTTCAGCGAAAGTGTCTTCGATCTCGACGGATCCCACAATTCTCCACTCCCCACTTTGAATCAAGCATTCTTGCCTTAAAGTTTGTTATCCTTAGTTGGTTTCTTTACTGAAATGGATAGCGTTATATTGAGAATCCTGTCGATTACTTTCACTCCTCAGGAGATGTGAGTTTGAGCAAAATCAGGGTCTGCTTTGCTAAAGTTGGCAATATCGGGTCCAGCCCCCTCTTAGAGTTCCTCTTGGATGAGAGAGCGGAGAGGGGGGATATTGAGGTCAGAGTGTTCGGCTCCGGGTCGAAGATGGATCCAGATAGTTGCATTGTGATCGCCAATGAAGCCGTGAACTGCAAACCTAACCTCATCGTATTCACGTCGCCCAACGCTGCGCTTCCTGGTCCAGCCAAGGCTAGGGAGATATTCAAAGGAGGCGGAATTCCAACTGTAATAATCTCTGATAACCCTGCAAAGAAAGCTACTAAAGCCATTGAAGAAGCTGGAATTGGATACATAATAGTTGAAGGCGACGTAATGATCGGTGCGAGAAGAGAGTTTCTAGACCCTGCAGAGATGGCGCTTTTCAATTCCGATATTATCAAGATCTTGACTGTATCTGGTGCCTTCGAAGTGCTACGTTCGGAAATTGATAAACTAATCCAGTCAATCAAGAAAGGTGAAAAACCTGATCTTCCCAAGATTATTGTCAGCAAAGACAAAGCGGTCGAAGCAGGTGCCTTTACAAACCCATATGCCAAAGTCAAGGCCGCCTCAGCTTACGAGATGGCCAGACGTGCGGGAGACGTCAACTTCGAAGGTTGCTTCGTAGAGAAGGAATGGGAAAGATATGTGCAGCTGGTCTGCTCAGGCCACGAGATAATTCGAGCCGCAGCACTGCTAGCAGATGAAGCTAGAGAAATAGAAAAGAACTTTGATATGCTGATCAGAAGACCTCACGACAGCGATGGTGCACCTCTCACAAAGAAGAAGCTTCTGGAGAAGCCACGCAACACCTAGAATTAGCCTTGACTGTAGCTCCACAACAAGCCTACAATCTCTGGGTCAGTAGATGACTTACTGGAGAGAATACAGTTCAGACGCTATTATCCAGTCTACGAGAAATCTTACGAGCTCAGTCGCCATATCCACTGGCAAGCGTCAGAAAGATCAGCTTGCAGCCATTTAACCGAGGGATGTTGATATGCCCCTCAAACGTGGTATTTGAAAGATGGACTTGAAGTATTTTGGAAAGATAGATCTGAGTAATGTGCTGATCGTGAGATTGAGACCCAAGGAGGAGATTAAGGAAAAACTGGAAGAAGTCATGCGTAAGAACGGTCTCAAGAGAGCTGTTGTTATTTCGGCGATTGGGAGTGTTTATGAAGCAACCTATTTTGGTGTGGTACCAAACTCCGAGCTTCCGTTCGGCCAAGACAAGATAACTGTCATAAAGAAAACAGGTCCCTTTGAAGTATTATCACTGGAAGGGAATATTCTGCCTATGGAGGATAAACTGAGTCCTCACCT
>JAPKYM010000198.1 GCA_026394315.1 Candidatus Bathyarchaeota archaeon
GAAGTAATCACGGATATTGCGTGTCGCTCTATGGTCACAAGCGGTTCCTTGATCATGTAAGTGCTCATGACAACGCCTACTACTGAGATTGTGGCTAGTGCCAGAAACAGTGTTCTGAGGGATTCAAAAGAAAGCCAGAAAGCTCCAACCATCATTCCCAGGGAGAAGCCCAGGCCGGTGAAGAAGTTGTAGAGGCTTATTCTGGAGGCCCATTCTCTTCTCGGGTTATTCTCGATTATGAGCATGCTTGCTGATGGGATATAGGCGGTTGTCAGAAACCCCATTATGGCGTTTAGGAGGATCAGTTGCCAAACTACACTGACAAAAAAGAAGGAGAACAGAACAATGCTTGTTGAGGTGAACCCAAGAATGATGAAGGGCCTACGTTTACCGGCTCTATCTGATACGCTTCCCCAGAATCTTGATGCGAAGATGGCTGACAGACTGTAAGCTGATGCGACCAACCCTACGTCAGCTATGCTTCCTCCAATCTTCACTACAAAGAGAGGGATTAGAGGTTGAGAAGCTCCTAGAGCCATATTGATGGGTAAGAAAACACTCAGCAAAGAGAATTTGGGACCAGCAACGGAACTTCGCATAGTATCTACCCTCACAGCCAACCCTGACCAAGATTGCTCCAATCTGAGATAGGTATTCATAAAGGTACATATGTCCCCGCTACGACCCATACGTTACGAGTCGTATGAGCTGGGTTCAGGGTTTCTTCCAGGACGCCAAGCGGCGCGGCGTCACTGCCCGCACCATCTCCAGTTATGAGGGAATTCTGAGGAAAATCATCAACCATGAGCATCTGAATCTTGAGGCCTGTACCGAGCCAGAGCTCTTGGCTACGTTGGACCGCGTCCGAGAGAGATCCAGTCTAGCCTACTATATCTTGCACGTTGTCGTCGTGAAGATGTCGCTGAGATTCCTCGGCCGAAAGGAGCTGGCGGAGAGAATTCCGTTCCCTAAGCGTCCAGATCCAGCAACCGCCGTACAAGGAAAAGTCTTCGAACGCCAAGAAATCGAGCGCCTCATCAACGAAGTCCCAACCCTACAGGATAGACTCTTGGTCGAACTACTCGACGAGACGGGCGGGAGACGACACGAGATCGCCAATCTCCGAATAAGAGATATCCAATTCGACGAGTACGGAGCGATCATCTGGCTGACGGGAAAGAGTGGAACTCGCAGACCGAGTCGATGCCCTGGTCAACGAGCAGAAGCCTGGCTACAGGAGCAGGAGCGAATTCGTCGGCGATGCGGTGCGCAGAAGACTAGAGGAACTGAAAGCTCTCGCTAAATGAGAAATCCGTGGGCAAATAGGGCAAGACTATTATCCGTTACCTGTCCTTGACCTATCTCGGCGCTATCGGTTGAGGACAGCTCAGAAAGGCCGTGGAAACTTCGTTTCCGTCAGCATCCCAGAGGAACTGATCAAAGAGATAGACAAGATCCTCGCGAGCCACAAGGGAGGCTACGAATCTCGGCCAGAGTTCATCAAAGAAGCTATTCGGAAGCGCCTAGAAGAGATGAAAGCGCTCGCGAAGTGATAGCATGGCATGAGGGCTGAAGGCCTCATACGCGCATTGGCCCTGATCGAGAGTGCTGCACTCCTCGGAATATTGTCAGCCTTGCTCACATGGTTTGTGGGTTGCCCGAGGGAATCCACGGCTTGCTGATTCTATCGAGAATTGAGTATCATCCGAGCGGTGTTCTTTCCAGATAACGCTACGGTCGTCGTGCCTCCCCCGGGGGTTGTCCAGTGTCCGGTCAAATACAGGTTCTCTAGCGGAGTTTTCGGTTGCAACCTACTTGTGCCGCTTTGTTCTGGTGTTGGGTCCCAACCGTAGGCCGCTCCTTGGAAGTTGAGGGTGTATCGTTCCAATGTTGCGGGAGTGGCCGCCTCCATCACCGAGATGCAACCTGACAGCTCAGGTACGACCCTTTCTGCCGTTTTGATCAGCTGTTGCGCTATCTCATGCTTCAGGTTCTTGTAGAGGGTTCCTCTCTTTCCCTCTTCGGTTCGCCAGTTCTGCTCGTAACAGTATGGGACCGGATAGATGATGCTCACGATGCTGTTGTTCTCGGGAGCGAGAGTTGGATCCATCAGGGTGGGTATGCAGATTCCGCACCCTTCGCCAAATCCTCCTTGTAGACATGAACCGTACATATGATCAAGATCGTAGGAAGAATAGGAGAGCATCTCATACTCGCCAGTCCCCCTTACATTGGCGGAACAACCCAACCATACCTGGAAGAAGGAGATCGAGGGAACCATCCCTTCCAAGTGACGCAAGAACTCGCTGGGCAGCTTGTCTGGTCCCAGCAGGTTCAGGAAGGTTTGTCGTGCATCAGAGTTGGAGACAACGTACCGTGCGCCGATTCTGTCTCCTTGTTCCACCTCAACACCTGCAGCTCTTCCATTTGCAGTGAGAATCTTGGAAACTCTTGTTTTCAGCTGTAGTTCTCCCCCGTATCTCCTTAGAGCACGAGCGAGTGTTTCAACTAGTGCCTGAGTTCCCCCTTCCGGATAGTAGTGACCCTCAAAGTGAGCACTGTGCAAGTACTGAGCCATCGTCAGCGCGGACACTCTTGAGGGAGGCAAGCCTACGTAGGGCCAGCCAGCTGAGATGACGGATTTCAGTCTCGGATCCCGTACGAAATCTTTCAACATCTCTGAAAAAGTCTTCTTGTAGTATCTGAAGACCAGCGGGAATCTCAGAGGCACTGAGATCTTTTCTCTCATACCTAGGGCAAGAGGAAGTCTTTCAATCTCGTCATTCAGCTTCCTTATTATACGGAACAGGTCGAAGATCCCTCTCTTTTCGCTCGGGAACCTCTCTGTCAGCATACCAACGTACTCGACTACGTCAGCGGGAACGCAAAATGATTCTTCACCGAAGAAGACTCTGTAGAGAGGATCCAACCTGCGACAGCGGATTTCTTCTTCCACTCCGAGATCTCTAAGAATCTGATGGAAATGACCGCCCTCTCCTAACCCCTCCAAAAAGTGGACAGCGGCGTCGAACGTGAACTGGGTTCTCTTGAAGGACGTGCAGTAACCGCCAGGAACGGAATGCTGTTCCACTACGATGGTTTTCAGTCCATTCTTGGCAAGATATGCAGCGCATGTCAATCCACCGATACCTGACCCAATCACAACCACATCGTACTTCTGCTTAATTCTCTCCACAGGCCCACCAGACGTGCTCAGCACCTCATGACATGAGGCGCACATCGAGTTAAGTGTCTTCTAGGTGCCCGTATCGGGTTTGGTTCAGGCTTTGTTTGTCCCCCAATCATCGAGCTTACAGTGGATTGGTTCGGGTTGACGATAGATCTGATGGCTTGGATCCTCCTCTTCGCTGCCATTCTTGCTCTAGTGATTTACAGGCGTCACTCGCCCACGAGATAGCTAGCTAGAAGACTTCATCAAAGAGGCCTGCGAATAACTGATTCGCCTTCGTGTCTCTTGCCTTCAGTTGGCGCATAAGGTACATGCGCGTCTCGCAAGCGCTACCGCATTGACAGCGCGGCGCCTGATCGAGGAACTCTAGGAACTTCTTGATCGCGGCTCCAGCCAGGATCTCGTGCTTCGACGTCATAGTCAACGATGCTATCGGAATTGGCATGGAAGATGCAACGATTTAAGGCAAGGCGGGACGGCGGAGGGCA
The DNA here is from genome assembly GCA_026394315.1 of Candidatus Bathyarchaeota archaeon. Classification (GTDB taxonomy): domain Archaea; phylum Thermoproteota; class Bathyarchaeia; order 40CM-2-53-6; family RBG-13-38-9; genus JAPKYM01. Next base: position 3,679 of record JAPKYM010000198.1, read on the forward strand.
GCCAGAGACGAGTGAAAGTGAGCCCGTGCCCATGCCCGTACGGCCGAGCGGCGAATCTCAAGTTTGTGTCACTTTGCCACAGTAAGATATTAGTTTGGGTTGGACTCGAATTCCCCGATCAGATAGACGCGCGTTGCGCATCAGGGGCCAAGATAGACTCGTTGTGACCGTACCTGATGGGAGATCGGTATGAAAGTGCCTGTTGGGCTTCCCGTCCATCTCCGCATTTAGAATCATTTTTGTATGGCTATCTGAGATTAGCAATGATTCAGCCATATCGATGGTGTACCGGATTAAATATAATATCTCCAAACCAAGAATGAGAGGTCCCCTTCACGCCCTTGCTTGGATTGCAAGTTCAAAAAAGGCATAAAAGGGTGTGTGGAATGGATTACCCAACACCTGTTCGATACCTAATGCGTTGAGATTCTGAGTGATTTCGATGGCGCCCAAGCGAAAAGATCCGAGTGAATTTGATTTTCTCAAGAAGTTAGCATTGGATAAAGGAGCTGTAGAAGCTAAGGTAATACCCGCAAATCAAATCGTCATCGAAGACAGGGTAGTTCTCAAGTGCAGATCTGGATGCCCCTCGTACGGAAAGAAACTAACATGCCCACCCTTCGTTCCAACGGTCAGCGAATTCCGAAAGATACTGAAGAACTACACTCATGCTCTACTGATTAAATTTGGAGTGGAAGCCGAAGCGGACGACGAGGTTTCAAGAAACTACCTAAGATTTCAATATGACCCCAATGCATCTAAAGAACAGAAGGAAAAAGTCACGAAATTCCTATCCGATCACGCTAAGGACAGAAGCAGAATACACTTAGCAGTCCTCGAACTTGAAAAGGCTGCTTTCACCCAAGGGTATGCTTTTGCAACGGGGTTATTCGGACCCTGCTACCTATGCGAAGAATGTAACGTAAAGAATGGAGTCTGTATTCACCCCACAATGGCCCGGTTCGCTGAACATGCTGTTGGAGTAAATGTGAAGAAGACGACTGAGAAAGCTGGCATCCCCATACGTTTTCCGTTCCAGAAGAAACCAGACCGCATCGCTCTACTTCTGATCGATTGAGCGCACGCTAGTGCACTAAATAAGCACAGATTCCTAAAAAAATGAGGGATGAAGAGACTGGAAGATGGGATCATTGAACTAGTCTGGTCTGTTGTGTGTTAATGGCGTTTTGATCTGACTGCTCCCACTAGTATGCCTGACATTAGTCCGGTCACGAAAATCACAGCCGCAGCTTCCAAAGGTCTCTTGCCTACAACCTCTTTGAACTGAGTCTTGTACTCATTTGCAGTTTTGCCCATTTTCGCCAGTCGCTTATGAAGTTCTTGAAGCGTCATTTTGCCTTCTTTAAGTTCTTTGCTCATTGAGATATCGCACCTCCTTTAAGGTCATCTGAGTGTAAGACGGAAAAATTCGTCGTTTGAATGAATCTCAATAATTATTTGATGCCTTAACTTCAGTAATGTCGAGCACACACGCTATGCTCTCGTTTTACCGTGGACGATGAGCCGCGCGCGCCTAGCGAGTTTCGCCGAGCACTTGCGCGCTTTGGCCGAAACCGAAATCCACCAGTAGTTCTTGACCTTCTTTTGAAAGCCAGAACTGCACGTATTTCACAGATAAATCACGACTGCCGGTATTTCTTATGATGGCGATTCCGTATGTTCCTATCGTGTTTACTGATTGTGGGATCTCTACGTATTGGAGTTTGGGTCCTTGGAACTTTACGTCGGTGATGTATGCGAAGCCTGCGTCACATACGCCCATCAGGACTTTGGTTACCACATATGTGACTGTCGGTTCGTATGAGACAATGTTATTCATGACTCTGTCTCGATAATGTTCCCATTGTGGTCCTTTGTAGGT
>JAPKYM010000042.1 GCA_026394315.1 Candidatus Bathyarchaeota archaeon
AGAGCCCCTCGTTTCAGTCCGGACGGAAAGAAGATCGTTTACTGGTCCATCGCTTATGGGAGCCAGCCAGACATATGGCTTATCAATGTTGACGGAACCAACAAGACACGATTAACCACAAGTGAACATCATGACATCTATCCTTCTTGGAGCCCAAACGGAAGGAAGATAATCTTCGAGTCAGACAGAGCCGGCGGCTACAACATTTGGCAGCTCACACTAGATCAACCCATAACAGTGGGCGTAGCATTTGAGAACTGCGCCATCCAAGGCAATGCCAGCAAGGCTCTAGTCACAATCAGGCCTACCAAGGATCCTCAAGGTGAGATCGAGCTAGAGAAGATAGGACTTCACTTCGATTGGAACAGTGAACAAGAATACTACGAGACAAAGATTGCGAAGACTCTTAGAGGCCCCAAAGACACATACGAGATGAATTTGACTTTTACAGTCCCCGGAGACGCCAAGTTAGGGCATCATTTCTATGATGTCAAGGTTGAGTACCATGACAGGAACACGGGAGCCACCACAGGGATCTATGAACATACGGCCAAGGATATGGAGATTGGAACCATAACACAGAACGAATGCAACACCTACTACAGAAAGCTGGGTTACGAACTGGAGCGACTGCAGTCAGAGGTGACTAACCGTTCCTCCACAATTGAGGGGTACTTTGAATACCTCCTCAAGCCGAACGCCGAGCGTTTCATGAAAGCTAACGATGAGTACTACCAGGCTACACATCAATATCTTGCAGGAGATTACCAAGGCGCTTTGCTTCGCTTCCGGAAAGTGGTAGCACTTCTTGGTGAGCAAGATTCTCAGCTGACTGTTCAAAACATGTCAAATCTATTTTCACTGACATTTCTCCCAGTTGCCATCATCATACCGATGATTACCGGTCTTCACAAGAAGCGAGGCCATGTCAGGACTCATCGGGGTTGAGCCTCCTGGACAACACGAAAACATAATTCAACGGCATGGGAATCCGGGAGTTCCACGAGTGTTATCCTAGTTTTCTTTCTGCAGCAGCGATTATTTCAAACAGAATCTTGGCAGCTTGGGCCGCAGTGGATCCACGGTCGTAGCTGGGGCAGACTTCGACAAGATCTAGGCCCACCAGTTCTTTTCCAACGATTCGCACCAACATATCAATCAACACGTGGTTCTCAAGTCCATCTCCCTCAGGGTTTCCAACCCCTGGTGCGTAAGCAGGGTCCAAGACGTCAATATCAATTGTGATGTATCTATTCTCGAATTTGGTGAGCTTTGAGTTAATCAACGCAGCAATTTGTGCGGGGCCTTTCTCTCGAATTTCGTACGAGGAATAGAACGTAATCCCAGCCTCTTTTGCATAGTGAAGTTCATCTTTGGACACAGCTCTTGTTCCGACCTCGATTACCTTCTCAGGTCCTATCTCCTCAGCTAGTCTACGCATGAAGGTTGTGTGTGAGAGCCTCTCACCCATGTACTCGTTTCTAAGGTCTAGGTGGGCGTCGAAGGCCACAACCGCAACATCATCGCCCATGGCTCTGACTGATCCGTAGGTCAGCGTGTGTTCCCCACCAATCAGCAATGGCACCTTCCCCGCTTCCCGAATGTCTCTGACAGCCAGTTCTAAACGTCTTAGTGTCTCTGCAACATTGTCAACGACTGTAAGGTCACCTACATCGCATATCTTCACATCTTCAATGTCGATGTCTGATCTAAGGCTATAGGTCTCAATATTAGCTGAGGCATCTCTTACTGCCGCTGGTCCCAATGCCGATCCGGTTCGATAGGTACTTGTGCGGTCATAAGGGAATCCAAGGACGACATATCTTGCTTCGCCAAAATCTCTGCGGTATCCACTGAAGGGCTTCTCAGATGACACATACAGCTGAAGATTGTCTCCTTTTGTTGGCAAGGCCTAATCTCACCCGTGTAAACCATTTGTTGAAAGGGGATCCTTGTACGGAAATGAGCTGGAGTTATGTTAGCCTTTCTGATTAGTAGGAGAACATAGATATATTATGTGGGTCGTCTTTTGTCTTTGTGCATGGTGAAGAGTCAAGGCAACCTATTTATTACCTTGTCAAGATAGCTTGAGGGCTACCGGTGTTAGACATGAGCAAAGACTTGGCAAAGACGAGAAGTCGAGGCCTATTGTTTGCAGCGGGATTCTATGTCGCAGCAGGGCTGTACCTGCTGGCATTCGCTCTAACTCCTAACATGAACCTTTTGATACTCCCCTTGTTAGGCGTTGCCTCAGTCCTTGCTGGGTTAGGGGTTTATATGTTGAAACGGTGGGCCTTTTGGCTCGCCATAGCGGTTTTTCCTCTTCTAGCTACTTTTGCGCTCTCGACATTGCTATTCTCAATAAGCATTCCGTCAGAAAAAGCCAGCTTGATGGCGACACTACTCAATACGTCCCTGGCAGCATTAGGGGTGCTATCATTCTTCGCATTTTTTGCGGTTCTGGACAATAGAGCCAGGTCTTCGAAAAGCGTTCATGAGTCTTAGCAACCCTAGCCAAGTTACAGTGAGAGCGAACTCAAGAACATCTTTTTTGGTGAGTTTGGATACTCCCTCAACGCGATCGTGAAAAACTATTGGAACAGCCCCTGTTCTAAATCCCTTCCTGGAAGCTTCTGCGAGTACTTCCAATTGGAAAGCATATCCACTCGATCTAAATTTCTGAAATTCGAGAGTCTTGATTACCTCATGGCTGTACAGTCGATATCCTGAGGTCATATCCGACACTCTGATTCCTGCAATCCATCTTCCGAGCAGGTTACCGACGCCCGAGACGGCCTTACGATAGATGCCCCAGCCTACAATGCCGCCGCCCTTGATTCTCCTTGAGCCAATTACTATGTCAAATCCCTCAGAGGACTTCTCGAGGAATGTAGGTATAAACTTCGGGTCATGGGACAGATCGGCGTCCATCACAATAACTGAATTGCCTTGAGCGGCCGCTAGCCCTTCCAAGATCGCTCCGCCAAGGCCTTTACTCTGTTGGTCTATCACTTTGACGTTGAGGTCCCGGAGCTTATGCGCTGTATCGTCTTCTGATTTGTCAACAGCCAGTATCTCATAATCGTCGGTTATTGTCTTCATGGTTTTTTTGATTTGGGCAATTAACTCTTCAATGAGAGGCTCATTTCTTGTCGGAATGACTATTGACAGCAACTTCCTCACCTCGAAAACCATTTTCTTTACCAACGCCCCATTCTAGCTAGAGATGGGGTCGATCACACCATCTTTGGTGGTTCTCTCGAAGGGCGAGCTCTTTCTTGAGAGCCCTTCAATAGTGGCTTTCGAGTTTGAGAGCAAGGTCCCTAGGCCAAGTAGCGCCAGGCCTACCATGTTTAAAAGCCTTCCATAGTCGCGGTGTCCCTCTGCTGAGAGCTCCGATAACGTAGTTCCATAGAGCAACAGTGGGGAGAGGTAGATGGCAGCAGAGATGCTCAAGGCTATGGGTGCGAAAACGGTCTGCCAATATTCGTTGAAGAAGAAGGAGATGGGAAAAAGGGCAAGGTACGGGATCATCAATGCCAAGCCGATGACTGAAAACGGACTCACAAAATATGTTGCGAGTAGCATCAAAGCCTCAAACTTCTGAAAGACTGACAGATTCGCCGACTTTATTATTTCCCGATGATGCTTGCGGAAGCATTGGGCGAAACCTTTGGCCCATCTGAACTGTTGCTTGCGGAGGAGATCGAGGGAGGGGGGTATCTCCCCGGGGCAGGTTACATTTGGAAGATAGATGTATCTCCAGCCTTTCATCTGTAATCTGATGGAGAGATCAAGATCTTCAGTCAGCGTATCGGATGTCCAACCGCCTACTGACCTGATTGCTGAACATCTGAAGAGCCCTCCGGTGCCACTGAAATGGGCCAGAAGGTTGGCGGTATACCTTGCTCTCTGGTCTACTATGCCATAGCCGTCAAGTGCTAAGGAGACTGCTTTGGTCACCCATGACTGCCTTGGATTAAGGTATGTTGATCTGGTCTGAACGAAGGCTACGTCTTCATGTAGGTATATATAGGGTACAATTTTTGTGAATTGTCACCTCTGGAAGATCTTGAAGCTGAGGTGCCAGAATTCCCCTTCTCCGCCCCTTGATAGAAAGAATTGTGAGCATAGACCAGTTTACTGCATAGAGCCCCAAGAGAAGGGTGGCGGCCGTAGTGAGGATCAGAATCACCTGCTGAGCGAAAGAAAGGTTGGCGAAGACAGACAAAATTAATCATCAATAGCCGTTAGGATTACCCTGGTTTCATTCATAGCCCTTGAAGAGGATCGTCAAATCATCGATCAGACTTCGGAAAGCTAATTCC
>JAPKYM010000169.1 GCA_026394315.1 Candidatus Bathyarchaeota archaeon
TGGCATTCATAGTTGGCGAGATAGGTTCACAGAACAACTTTGCAATCAATGAGATCTCAAAGAGAGATAAGATACATTTCATGGTTGGAAATCAGACCGAGACGACAATGCACACCAAGGACGTACTCAGCCCGTACACCTCATTCCCAATGACAGTGAACCAAACAGCCGCATATGCAAACGTAGCCACCACCATCGAGAAAGTTGGACTTAAGCATTACACCCTCGCGGTGGACTATGTCTGGGGCCACGAACAGGAGACGATGACCAAAGATGCTCTGAAAGCCTTCAACGGAGAATGGGTAGGCGGCGAGAGATTCCCACTTGGGACAACTGATTTCTCAGCTCTGCTGAAAAAGGCAGATGAAGCCAAACCGGACGTTCTAGTCCTGATCGCCGGCGGCAGCGATCAGATAAACTCCCTAAAGCAAGTTCACGAGTTCGGCTTGGAGAAAAGGATGGGCGTGTGCATCACCACCACTACGACAGCTATCTCTTACGCAGCTGGAGGAGCCAAGACCTTCAACGGAATCTATGCCGGCATGGACTACTACTACAAGGTGGCTAATGAGAACGTGCCATGGGCATCCAAGGCCAAAGCTCTCGTCGATCGCTGGATGGAAAAGTACGGACACCCCCCCGACGCATACTCTCTCGGGAACTACGTTGGAATGATGGAGATCTGCGCTGCGGCAAACAGAGCAGGAAGCCTGGATGCTGACAAGGTCAAGGCCGAACTTGAAGGACACAAATTTGAATACCATAAAGGGCCGGAAGAGTGGAGGACATGCGACCGCCAAGCTACACAGGAATGGTATGTGGTCAGAGGCCTACCTCCAGAGAAGACTACTGGTGAATACGACTTCTTCGAGATTGTAAGCCACACTTGGAAACCAGAGTACCTTGCCACCTGTCAGAAGCTGGGATACTAGACCCTTCCTTCCCCTCTTTTCTTTATTCTGCAAAAGTTTAGATTTAGAATAGGCATACCGCGCGCTGTAGTTGCCCCCCACTTAGCACGGCTCCTCGCTAAAGGGATCATAATGTCAGAAAAAAAAGAGAAAGTTGGCTTCATCGGCCTAGGAATAATGGGTAAGCCGATGTCAAAGAATCTGCTGAAAGCAGGCTACCCTCTTGCCGTATTTGACATTGTGCCTGAATCTGTAAACGAGCTAGTGGCCGCCGGTGCTAGGAAGGCCACTTCTTCAAGGGAAGCTGCGGTGGTGAGTGACGTCACAATTACAATGCTTCCCGATTCTGCTCAAGTAGAACAGGCAGTGTTGGGAGGAGATGGTGTTCTGGAAGGTATTCGGCCAGGAACAGTATACATTGACATGAGTTCAATCAATCCCCTAGTCTCTCAGAGAATCTGCAAACGGATCGAGGCAAAAGGTGCGCATATGCTCGATGCCCCAGTCAGCGGTTCAGAACTAAAGGCGATAGACGGCAGTCTAGCTATAATGGTCGGAGGAAAAGCCGAGATCTTCAACAGATGTAGAAAGATTTTGGAATCGATGGGCAAGAACCCCGTGCTGGTAGGAGACATAGGGGCTGGGAACCTGACCAAGCTAGTTAACCAAATAATCGTTGCACTCAACATAGCTGCTTTTTCAGAAGCATTTGTTTTAGGGGCCAAAGCTGGATTGGACCCTGAGAAAGTGTTTGAGGCCATAAGGAACGGAGCAGCAGGCAGCGTAATGCTCAATCAGAAGATACCATCGATTATGGAGCGTAATTTCAAACCGGGCTTCAAGATAGCCCTTCAACGAAAGGATTTGAAAAATGCCTTGGAAGTCGCAAGAGATATGGATGTACCACTCCCTCTGACTAGTCTCGTCCAGCAGGAGCTCATTGCATTGACAAACGAAGGAGAAGAAAACAACGACCACTCTGCGATCTGCCACTTCATCGAAAGGCTGGCCAAGACAGAGATAAGGCGTGGCAGCGCGAAGCAGAACCAATGAGCACAACCTCCAACCTCCTTGAGATTATCACACACCATACATTCCTATCCTTCAGCGCACACTGAAAATGCTTTAAGCAAATCACTGACACCATACTGGGACACAGGTGAACATACATTGACCAACGCCAAATACGAGAAATTTGTGAAAGACCAATACGATGAACTAAAGAGAACGAACTACATGCCCCATTTCAGAGTCCTTGGGGGCCCTAATTCCGCAAAGACCACACTGGATGGACAAGAGATCCTCATCCTGTGTGCCAATAACTACCTTGGCCTCGCAAATCACCCCGAAATGAAGCAAGCCGCCATCGAAGCCATTGAGAAATGGGGAGCAGGCATGGGCACAGGAAGAATGATAATGACGATGGCTATTCAGGACGAGCTTGAGAAAAGAGCTGCTGAGTTCAAATCGACAGAGGCGGCACTAGTATACCCTACGGGTTATACTGCAAACGTAGGCGCCGTCTGGTCTTTGATGGCTGAAGGAGACACCATTGTCAGCGATGAGCTGAACCACGCAAGCATTATTGACGGTTGCAGGCTGGCTCGAGGTACTGACCGCATAATCTACAAACACCTTGACATGGCAGATCTAGAGAAAAAGCTGAAAGAGAGTGTCAAAGAGCGCGCCAAAGGCAAGACCATGATAATTACCGATTCTGTGTTCAGCCAAGATGGAGACGTCTGTCCTCTTCCTGAGATTGTTGAGCTGGCACAGAAGTATGATGCTTTTACCTACATTGATGAGGCTCATGCCACAGGCGTTCTGGGAAAGACAGGGAAGGGTACTGTTGAACACTTTAACGCATACG
>JAPKYM010000023.1 GCA_026394315.1 Candidatus Bathyarchaeota archaeon
AGGAATTGTTTGAAAGGCTCAAATCAGGCCTAGAGGATTTCATCAACAACGTCTCAAAGACAGAGTTGAGCGAGAAGACAATAGCGCAGCTCTTGGAAGACTTCAAACTCACACTCCTCCAGAACGACGTAGCCTACCCAATAGCTGAAAAGATATGCAATGAACTCAGTCTCCAGCTTAAGGAAGTCGAAGTGCAAAGATTCGGCGACCACAAGAAGACAGCCAGAACAATCCTCCGAGAAGTACTGCTCGAAACCCTGAACAAAGGCGAACAGAAGAGCTTCCTAGAACTTGTCAAAACGAAGAGAGCGACAAAGGAGCCAGCAGTCATAGTGTTCATCTGTATAAATGGAACCGGGAAAACCACAAGCATAGCAAAGATCGCGCACCTTCTAATGAAGAACGGATACACAACAGTCGTGGCATGCGCAGATACTTACAGAACAGGTTCCATAGAGCAAATTGAAGAACATGCAAGAAGGCTAGGCGTCCGAACAATCAAACACGACTATGGTTCCGACGCTGCCGCCGTCGCATACGACACGATAAGCCACGCCAAAGCACATGGAATCGACACCGTTCTGATAGATACTGCAGGAAGAATGCAGACTAACAAGAACCTTCTGGACGAGATGAAGAAAGTCATAAGAATCGCAAAACCAGACCTCATACTTCTAGTCGTTGATTCACTGACAGGAAACGATGCCGTAGAGCAAGGTTCGGTCTTCAGTCAAGCAGTCCCTATCAACGGCATCATACTCACAAAACTTGACGCCGACGCAAAAGGCGGAAGCGCAATATCCATTTCAAGTATCACAGGAAAACCCGTGATGTTCCTCGGTGTAGGGCAAGAATACAGCGACCTTATACCCTTCGACCCAAACTATATCGTAAACAAGATACTTGGCGAATAAATTGATATTACTTAGATCTGAAGAATACACGTACAAACCGGAGGTTTAGAAATTGTCAGCGGAAAAGTCTGAACTGACCAAAATGAAATTCTCAGAGCTGAAGAACATGGCTGAGCAACTTGGCATAGAGACTCCATCAAAGAAGCTCAAAGCTCAGTTGATCAAAGAAATCATGGCCAAACAGAAAGCCAAAGCCCCACCGCCACAAGAAGCGAAGGCAAAAGCTCCCGAGAAGGCAAAAGGTCCAGCCCCAGCGGAGAAAGTAACTGCAATATTCGTCAACTACAGGCAAGGCATGTTCAGGCAAAGCACAATCAACGTTCTGGTAAGGATTCCAGAGATGGAATCCGCAAGCAGCGCGTCAAAATATATCGGAAGAAAGGTGATCTGGCGGTCACAATCTGGAAAGAAACTTATCGGAAAGATAGTCTCAACACACGGTAAAGGCGGAGTCTTGCTGGCAAGATTCAGGAAAGGCCTACCTGGCCAAGCTTTAGGGAGCAGATTAGAAGTTCTCTAAACCCCTCCTTTACTGCTTAGCAGTTAATTCTGTGTTGAAAGAATCTCACACCTGTTATCATCACTCCCTGACGCGGGTGTTGGGTGAATTTGAAAAGGCTCAAGACCCCTCGAATCGGGGAGACTTACGAGATCCTGCTCTCAACATACGACAGCGATCACAGTCCAAATGCAGCACCAATGGGCATAAGATTCCTGAGTTATGAAAGAATCCGCATCAGACTGTTCAAAGGCTCACGGACACTACAGAACATACTTGCCAGAAGATGCGCCGTTGCGAATCTAACAAATGATGCCATTCTATTCTACGGACTAACCTTCAAGGGACCAGACCTAAATAGCAACCTCTTCACAAAAGCTAGACTCGTCAACGCTCCAATGCTGAAATCTGCAGACGGACACATAGAGATGGAGCTCGTCAAGACTACTCAACACAAAGATGTGGTACTCGCAGAGCTACGCATCAAGAGATCCCATCTAAGACACGTAGTCCCCCCTTTCTACAGTAGAGCAGCACATGCTTTGGTCGAATCCACCATCCATGCTACGAGAATACACGAATTCCTAGTCCACAAACAGAAGAGGAAGGCTGTAAAGCTAATCCACATCATAAACCATTATAAAGAGATAATCGGCAGAGTCTCACCGGACTCAGACCATGAGCGTGCCATCAAAGATCTCCAAACAAGGATCAACCGGTGGAAGCGGAGTCAAAGTATCTGTTAAGACACCTTCCAGACTGCATTTCTGTCTAATAGACATGAATGGGGATCTGGGTCGCGTAGACGGCAGCCTAGGCGTATCAATTGACAAACCCAACTATGAACTAACAGCGTGGCTTAGCGACCAGACAAGAGCCTACGGGGACGACGCAGGAAAAGTTGAAGCAAAGATCAGGGACTTCCTATCAAGAGTCAACTCCAGAGAGAAAGTAACGGTCAAGGTTGACAGAATCACACCCTCTCATGTCGGCTTTGGATCAGAGACCCAACTTAGCCTTGCCGTGGCCTCATCAATAGCCAGAATTCTTGGTCTGCAACTCTCAGTTCCTGATCTAGCCAAGATCATGGGAAGGGGAGGAACTTCAGGGATAGGTGTGGCCGCATTCGAGAAAGGAGGTTTGATACTTGATGGAGGGCATAGCTTCGGAAAGGACAGAGAGAAGAAATTCTTTCTGCCGTCAAACGCCTCTAGCGCCTCTCCAGCAGGGATAATCGCAAGATATGATTTCCCTGAAGACTGGGGTTTCGTCTTGGCCGTCCCAAATGTTGACAGGGGCGCTCATGGCCAGAGAGAGATCGAGATCTTTCGATCATTATGTCCAGTTCCAAGCGATGAAGTCAGCAAAATCACAAGGATAATCTTGATGAAATTACTGCCATCACTTCTTGAGCGAGACATCGAGACTTTCGGCTCCGGCCTATCAGATCTGCAAGGCTTGGGGTTTGCCAAGGCGGCAAGAAGCCTCATGAATCCCGTTACCGCAAAATGCATCCGCGTACTGATGAGTGAAGGTGCTTACGGTGCCGGGCAGAGTTCCTTTGGGCCAGCTGCCTACGGTCTTATCAAGAATAATGGAATGGAAAAACACTTCCTTTTCATCCTCAAAGACCTTCTCGATGATTTCGGGGGTGGAGAAGTCTTCTTCGCCGGACCAAACAATACAGGGGCAAGCGTGTCATACACCTAGCATGTCCATAGTCACAAAATTTCGACAAATATCTTGGTGGTAGAAAGGAAGATCTTGAGAGTCTTAATTGTCACAGGCTTACTGGCAAACAGCATTGTTACCAAGAGCTTGAGCGGAGCACGCTCGCGCCGTTTTGACAATGAGGTCTGCATCTTGCCTGTACCTGTCGCATCTCTAATGTCCCTTGAATACATAGCGAGTATGCTTGAGAAGAGGGACCTCTCTAATGTCGATCTGGTACTGATCCCGGGCCTGATCAAGGGAGATGCCTCAAGAGTAGAAAGGAGAATAAACGTGAAGACTCGGAAAGGGCCTAAGAACGCCGCCGACCTGTCCGCTATTCTCGAGGTTGCGAAGAAAATCGAACTCTCAACAGTGATTCCTGCAGATGAACTTGTAAGCAAGGCCAACATGATTGACGCAGAGAACGCACTCTTCAGGATTGAGAAAGAAGCGATGCTGAAGAGAGCCCGAGGTATGATGGCACTCGGTTCCGGAAGGAGGAAGGTGCTCGTAGGGTCATCGTTTCCTATGAGAGTTCTAGCTGAGATTGTTGACGCATCAGGCCTGCCTACCGATGAGATCCAGAGAATCGCGCGGTACTACGTCATCTCTGGAGTTGACATAATCGATGTTGGAATGATTGCTGGAGGCGGCAATCCAGAAGATGCAGCAAGAGCTGTAAAAGCCATTAGACGATGTACCGCGAAGCCAGTGAGCATAGACACGAGCGCTCCCGAGGAGATAGAAGCAGCGGTAAGAGCTGGAGCTGATCTAATTCTCAGCATCAATGCTGAAAACATGAAAGACGTGGCAGCCTTCGCTGCACACAAGCCTGTCGTAGTAACCTCGGCAGGAAGACATCATAAGGTCGCCGAGGACGTCGAGGATCGCCTCAGTCAACTTGACGTCAACATTAGAACTGCTCGATCACTAGGATTCAGAAGAATAATAGCGGACCCAATATTGAATCCGATCCTGACTCCAAACTCTGCCAAGTCAATCTGTGCCTACCTGCGATTCCGAGAAACGCATCCTGAGACGCCGGTACTGTTCGGTGCAGGAAATGTCACAGAATTGATAGACGCTGACTCCTATATCCTACTCACAACTGAGGCCAGCGTAAAAACCAGAGGATCCGCAAAGGAACTTGTCAGAGCAGTCAAGATGATCACTCTGGCAAAGGCGAGAAAAACCGCACCAGAAGACTTAGGAATAGATCTATTGGCTATGAAAGAAAAAAGGTGGAAAGAAGAACCCTACGTGAACGACAAAGGAACCCGGCAACTTTCGGCTCAGACCATTCAGAAGCACATGCGCGATCCCAAAGGCTCATTCAAGGTGGCTATCGACCGCCGAGAGAATGAACTCATCCTTGCACACTACCAGTACGGCCGCGTTAGGCCAGACCTGCTCATCAAAGGAAGCGATCCAGAAAAAATCATTCACACGGCAATACTCAGTAAACTTGTTTCCAGATTAGATCACGCATTCTATCTGGGCAGAGAGCTCGAGAAGGCCAAGATCGCGCTAGATACTGGAAAAAGCTACGTCCAAGATCTTCCAATTTTCTTCGGAAGAGACCGTCCTGACTGACCTCTTGAGAAGCCTTATCAGGCGAGATGTTGGTTGCAGGTAGGAATCATATGAACCCAAAGCCGCGTTCCAAAGCAAAGATTACGGTCCTTGTAGCTACTTTAGCAGCTGTCTTTGCAGTTCTGAGAATAATCTCAACCTTCCCGCTTGTAGGAGTTTCGGGAGCACGTTTCTCAGCCTCAGATTCATTCGCCTCCCTTTATGGTGTGATATTAGGTCCCTACGCCAGCGCGGTCTGCATAACCCTAGGTACTATCATCGGTTTTCTTATTGGTCGACCACCGATATTCTGGGGATTTGACTTCATGCCGGCCGCCGTGAACGGCATCACTCTTGGTCTCATCATTCGCGGAAGGAGAAAATACGCATTACTGTTGTACCTTATGCTTCTGTTTCTATTTGTGGCCCATCCATATACGCAACTCCTGATTCCATTGTCAGCTGCCTCAGGGAAGGGTGCTTTGGAGGTTCCGTTTGTTTGGATGCATTTGCTAGGCCTGCTCATTTTGGCTTCTCCTCTTGGTTCGAAGCTGAAAGGACTCGTTGCAAGTCCCTCAATCGCTAATGTCACGTTAGGATTCTCGCTCTCATCATTTGTGGGAACCCTATCACAGCATCTTATGGGTAACTTGCTTTATGCATCAATGATTCTTCCATTTCTCTCAGATCAGGCGCGGATTGCCAATTGGACAATTATTTTTTGGCTCTACCCGATTGAAAGACTCGTGATTGTGGCCATATCCACACTAATCGCTGTACCAATAATTCGTGCATTGAGATCGGTGGTCTCAGTCTCCCAAAGCGAAGGAATCGGGATTGCGGCTGTCCAGGAACGCTAGTTCCATATAGGGCCCACAACTACGGTGTGAACTCTGATACATTCACAAGCAACATTTGAATGATCAGTGTGAGATCATAATTGATTCTTGAGGCTCTTGGCTTACTGTCCTTGGGTTTTATTGTCGGGTTGAGTGGTGCCACCATTCCCGGTCCGCTATTTGCTTTCACCGTTTACGACGTGACTAAGAAGGGGAAGATTACAGGGCACCTCGTCATGTTGGGGCATGTCATCTGGGAATCGATAATAATTCTGATAATTCTTCTCGGGTTCGGCTGGATAGTTCTGCAGGGCCGAACCGTAATCTACATTCTGGGAGGGCCGGTCCTCATCCTGATGGGTCTTGGGATGATCAGTAGCCGCGACAAGGGAATCAGGCTGGAGAGATCTAGAACCAACTCCTCACTCTTGGGAGGGATCTTTTACACCGCTTTCAATCCTACTCAGCCTCTATGGTGGGCAACGGTGGGGCTCGCCTTGCTTTTGAAGGGCCTGGAAGTTATGAGTCTGCTAGGTGTGGTTCTTGTGACTGTAGGCCACTGGCTCTCGGACTTTGCCTACTACGTCTTTGTTTCAATCATGATCCATAGGCATAGAAAAACGGTGATCCCGCATCAACCTCTGATCTCAAGGCTTTTAGGCGGTTTCTTAACCGTTCTCGGTGGCTATTTTCTCGTCGACGCCTTAGCTAGACTTCTGGCCTAGGAAATCAATAGACGCCCAAAGATACGATCACACTCTATCCATGATCCGTAGTAGTCGTGGCCTCTCACGGCTCATGACGGGATAACTGCAAAATAATGGGGAGATGAGCGTCCTTTTCAGGACTTCTCGATATCCTTCTTCATCTTCAAGTAGTCTTCTCTTGTGATATCGCCTTTGCTGTATCTGAGATTCAGAGTATCCATCGCTGTCGGAGCTTTCTCGCTTCTTATCTTTGGCAGGAATCGTTTGGCCGCAATTACTGCCAGCGCGATAACTACAAGTATCAAGATCAAGATCATTGCTAAGATCAAATAGGCCGTCGAGTATTCTTGTTTCCATACAGCGGTCAAAGTCAAGGGCTGGTCAATTGTCACCTTTGTTATCGGGGTTGATGGGTAGGTTCTAGCAGGTCCGGTCCAACTGTCAAATACGTATTTCCCACCTAGGGCTCCCCAGAACCCAGGCATATCGGCTTGAGGGCTTATGGATGCGGTCGCCTCAGATCCTTTATTATACCATCCAGAACCCTGGGGCTGATTATAGTCAGATTTCAGATCAAGATTGTTTTGGGTCTGGTAGACTGCAACAGCTTTGTGAGGGGCGTTCATGGTAAGGGTAGGTGCGTTGGTCGCCATCTCAGAGCCATCGATGTTCCATGCCTTGAAGATGTTCCTTTCTGTACTTGAAGTCTCGACTCTCTCAGCCGTGGATAGTGATACTGTGGAATCTTGTTGCCTCCAACCTGTCTTGTCAACGGACTGGCCGTAGGGGTTCTCTACAGTCAACATGTACTCTGGTGCGTAAGAGAATGTGTGGGCGACCTCGACGCGAGGTTTAGAGTACGAATCTGGATAGTAGTAAGGATAGTAGTAGATACTCGGGTAATAGTAGAAGTACGAAACTGGTGTCGTGTAGTTGAGGTAGTAATATGATGCGGGAAAGTATGGATAGTAGGGGTAGTATGATCTAGAAGTCTTTTCGAGTGTCCAAGAAGAATCCTTGCAGTAGTATCTTATCCCTGAAGGGCCAGTCACATAGTCTTCAACCTGAATGACATGGGAGTCAGAGCTTCTCACCTCGAACTTCTTGGAGGAACCTCCTGGAACGGACCCTTCTGGGTTACCGTCAATCTTGACCGTTGTAGAGTACTCTGAAGGTACACCTGAGACTGATACTGTCACAGAGTATTTGCCTGAGGATGAATATGCAGAGTACGGATAGTAATAAGGAATATAGAAGTCGTAATAGGGCTGAGCTTTGACTTCCTGAACGGGGCTATTCACTAAGGCCGAAGAGAACAGTGCCGCACATATACTGAGCAGAACTATCACGGTGGAGAACTTCAGCTTACTCACCATTAACAAAATCAGACTCACGGAATCATTTAAAGATGACGGGTGGAATATTCGAGAAATACAAGGAACTAAGCTTGATGGTTCTTGACCTAAAAAAGTTTAGGTAGGCTACATCAATTATCGATGTAGCCTGTTGTGCTTTCTAGTCCATGTCAGAGGGGCCTTCGTCTCCTCCA
>JAPKYM010000280.1 GCA_026394315.1 Candidatus Bathyarchaeota archaeon
AAAGGCTTCCTCATCGCCTAGAGGAGCATAGACAGCGCGCACGGTTTTGTTGCGTTGAACTGAAACTCACTTCTGAAGGGATTTCTTCCACATCTCGTATGGCACGGAGTATTTCTTTTCTACCTTGGCTCTGTGTATTGTGTTGACCGCGCAGAATGGCCTTATGGTGCCGTCAGGAAGACCATAATGAATAACGCACTTCTCGAGCCTTTGAAGGTCAAAATTGTAGGGGTCCATGAAGTGCATGCAACCGATCATCACAACTTTCCTCATGAACCTGCCCAGCGCATCATAACTTCCTGATCTCAGAACCGGCCAAAGGATTTCTTTTATGAATGACGCTTTAACATGCCTAACAGCAGCTAGCGTGCGCACCTTGGCGCGAAGCTTATGCCCTTCAAGGAGATCATGATAGACCCCATCCATCGTCTTGAGGAACTTATCCACATTGGCCAGCCGAGTTATTGGAACCCACCCGTTCTTGCCTTCAACCATAAATGTTCCTACACCGCACCAAGGCATCGTACTGAACAGGACGTAGTTCTTAGACTTCATTTTTCCGACTGCATTAGCCACCGGTATCACTGAAGGCACAGGAAAGAAGTCCCCGATTTTTATGAGCCCTGACGTTTGATCTTGAATGAGCTCCATAAAATCTGTCGTGTTTATTCTCATTGCATCTCTGGCCTGTGAGTCTATTCTGCCAGTGATCGATACAGGCTGAACATTTACACATCTTACAACATCTGAATTCTTAAGTGCAAAATCTACTACCGTACCGAGCTGATGGTCATTCACACCTCTGACCAGAGTCATAACAAGGACTATGCTCTGGAAACCAAGTTTTCTCGCATTTTCAAGGACGTTCATCTTTGCTTGCAGCAGAGGAAGACCACGTGTCTTCTGGTAAACACTGTCGTCAAGACCATCAAACTGCAAGTACATTGTGTCCATTCCTGCATCGATCAGTCTCTTGAAGAACTCGGCGTCCTTGGAGAGCCTTATTCCGTTCGTATTGACCTCCACGTGTCGAAACCCGGAGTTCTTCGCCGATTTAACAAGAGACGGAAGGTCATCCCTTATGGTGGGCTCTCCTCCGCTAAACTGTAATGCTGGAGGTGGGACTGGGCTGTTTGAACTCAGGTTTTGGATTATCTTTTCAATATCGTTGCTGGTCGGCTCGTAGACGTAGCCAGCGGTAGCTGCGTTGGCAAAGCATATGGGACATTCCAAGTTGCACCTATTTGTAACGTCAATTATTGCTAGGACGGTGTGGGATTTGTGATTGGGACATATGCCACAGTCAAAGGGGCAGCCTTCATTAGTTCCTGTTCTCGGATTCTCAATGGTCGACCCTGCATAGCCATATTTTTCCGCCCACTCGTATAGTTCAGGATTGGAGAAGGTGTAAGTATCTACGAAGCTCCCGTGAACATCACAGGCCTTGGAGATCTTGACTTTGTCATCGAGGTCTACGAAGACCTTCGCGTCAAGGACTTTCATGCATTCAGGACAGATGCTTTTTGTATTTCTCAGTAGACGTTTCAGCTAGATCACCATAGTATCTAGGTTGGACTCGTTGGATTCGCAACTCTGCGACCTATAATAACGTTTTCATGCGAGCAAGGTCCTCTTTCAGATACGAATATTCAGGAACTCGCAGCAAATAGCTTGCGCATGTCGTATCTGTCAACGTGGTTACCTCATCAATTACTAGCACCAATAGTGTGGCGCAAAAATAATTTGAACGTCTGGACGCCCGCTTCTACCAG
Source organism: Candidatus Bathyarchaeota archaeon (assembly GCA_026394315.1). Classification (GTDB taxonomy): domain Archaea; phylum Thermoproteota; class Bathyarchaeia; order 40CM-2-53-6; family RBG-13-38-9; genus JAPKYM01. The sequence goes on from JAPKYM010000280.1 coordinate 1,773, forward strand.
CACAAATATCAACCAAATGGAAACCTGAAAGCGCGCGCAGGAAAGAAATCAGATCAAGTCCTGTTGTAGTATATTAGTTCCTTTTCTTCCAGTATCTTCTGTAATTTTGCCACTGCTTCGGGAACCTCGTTCTCTTTCTTCGCCCCGGTGCACACCAACTTTCCACTTGCGAAGAGAAGTATGACCACTTTCGGCTCGTCCATTCTGTAGATTAGGCCTGGAAACTGCTCTGGCTCGTACATAGTTTTCTTTAGTGAGTATGTCGATTTCTCTAGATCTATGTGTCCGCCAAGACCTGCCGAGGCAACTATGTTCTGAATCACAATCTCCGGTTTGCCTACGATGATTATACCGTTTTGCTTGAGTTCCCCAATAACTTTCATTACGGCTTGCTTTGCTTGGCGTTCAGATTTCGCACCAGTGCAGACCATCTTGCCTGAGCTGAAGACCAACGTTGCGGTCTTGGGTTTCTTGAGTCTGTATACAAGCCCAGGGAACTGCTCCGGACGGTATTCAACTCCGGGGAATATTCGAGCGATAGTGTTGAGGTCTATGTTCTGTTTGAGAGTGGCTGAGGCGACAACATTCTCAATGTTTATGAAAGTTTTCTTCTCAGCCAATAGGTTCAGCCTCTGGAGCACGACTAAAAACAAGCCTATCTATATAAATGCAATTGATAAAGCACTCGCGACGAGAATTCGCAGAGATTCACTCAATGGTGAAACTGCTATCTCCTCCGGCTTGATTGGTTAGGTTCTTCGCGTGACTTGCTTGCCTTCTTCTTGGCTCCGGAATTGTAGGCTTCGTAACCTATCAACAGTATGATCAAAACAATTATGAATGCTGTTCCTGCTGGTTCACGCAGTTTCATAACTGCAACACCAACATATGGCATTCTTGTAGAGAAGGCGCCCACCACAGAGTCATTTGGAACCAACCAGTCATCGGTATATCTGTTGAAGTCACCTCGCGTCTTGAAGTAAACTGTCCCGCTCTTGTCGATCTTCTGAACAACTCTATGGACCACCAACGTATCGTATTCTCTGGGACTGTGAAAGACTATGATCGTTCCAACATCTATTTTGTCAGCGGGAACACCTTTGATGAAGATGATATCACCCACGTTGAGCGTTGGAACCATGCTCCCTGAGACGACCACCAGAACAGGGTGCTCCGTGGCTAATGCTAACCTGAGGGCAGCCCACCCACCGTATGACATCGATATGACAAGGACTGCAAGCATGATGAGTTTGGCAACCTCATTGTGCCTGATCGTCCTCAAGTGTTCTATGAATCCGCTTGATTGCACCATGCTTCATTCACTTCTACCGTGCGCTCGCCAGTTCAACCTTCGGTGAGTCTTTGCTCTGCGTTGCTCGAGAGCTTTCTTGAGAGCTCTTGCGATACTTTCTCGCCAGCGGAAAGGAATGAATTACCCTCCGTCGTGATCTTGTAGATACGTCGTCCTCTTCCTTTCTCCGATTCCCAGACGCCCTCCAAATATCTTTTGTCTTCTAGACTGTGAAGAAGAGGATAAAGGGTTCCTGCACTCAGGTAGACTTTGAACCTATCCCTAATCTCGGCATTTATTTCATAACCCCATCTTGGCTTTGCCTTGAGGAGCCAAAGAACCATCAGGTCCAAGTGGCTCTTCACAAGACGTTCTCTGAGAATTCTTTCTGTGTCATTACTCAACTTGGCTAGCCTCGACGGGAAGAATTCGGCTTTCCTGTACCATTAGCTCCTATCCAGTCATTTCTTTTCAAGCGCTAAATGAGCACTATGCCGTCTGAATGAGAGGTACGCCGAATCTTGAGGTCACTAATGAGTTTGGGATTGCGAGACATAGTTTCTCTCGCCCCCTTCTTGCTACTTGATGCTCATGGAGTCAGTATTATCTTGCTTGCCTCTCCCTTCAACAGTAGCTGGAAGCCTTCCTCGGCTTTTTCAAGTGGTAGTTGATGTGTTATCACAGACTTTAGGTTCACAAGCCCTCTGGCGACCAGTCTCTGGACTCTGTCCCAAGTGCTGAACATGTATCTCCCGGTCAATCCCAATACGTCGATCTCTTTGTATACTATGTAGGTTGTTGTATCAAGCACTGGATTATCAGGTGATGCTCCAAATAGCACAACTTTCCCAGCCTTTGCCACCATGTCCAAGGATTGCTTGATTGTTTCACCCGAGCCCGCAGCTTCAAATACTATGTCCGCCCCTCTCTGACCAATCGCCGACTTTACTTTCTCAACTGCATTTCCTACAGAAGTGTCAATGACTTCCCTCGCGGCTCCCACCTTCTTCGCATGATCAATTCTGAACTTCTTAACGTCGGTGGCTATCACATCGCATCCAAGCGCCTTCATGATCTGTTGGACGTACATGCCTATTGGACCGCATCCAAGGACAACAGCTGTGTCACCTGGGTTTGGCTGAGCTCTCTGAACTGCATGCATCGCCACACCGCAGGGCTCATAGAGGGCGCCCACATCATAGGGGGTCCCAGCAGGGAGTTTGTAGGCGATCGTCTCAGGGATTACAAGATACTCTGCGAAGGATCCCTCTGGAACATGGACGCCAAGTATTTTCATGTTCTCGCATATGTGCATTCTTCCAGTTCGACACATATAACAATGCTCGCACGGTATATGGGTCTCACCAGCCACTAGATCACCCGCCTTCACCATGGTTACGTTCTTTCCAACCTCGACTACGTCCCCGCTGAATTCATGGCCGAGAACCCTGGGAAGTGGCGAGTTCCATTTTACTGCCTGAGCGTCCCATTTGTAAAGATGCATGTCTGAACCGCAATAGGCGGTTGCCCTCACGCGAACCAGAACGTCTCTGGGCCCGGGTTTTGGCTTATCTATGTCCATTATCTTAATACCGGGTGTAGGGTCAACTTTCATAACTGCTTTCAACCTTCATCTCTCCTGAGTATACTCGTCACGCCATTCTAGTCCTTTAGCTATTATAAATCTGTGGCTGAGACGGCCGCTCAAGAAATGAAGTAGGGCGCAACTGCTACTGGATCCGAAGGAATGACTGCCTGACTATCATACACACTCCAGATCAGCGACTCACTTTCTAGTCTTCTGCTTTTTCTCCAAATTGAATCTCGCCATTTGGACTGCAAGCTTTATAGCTTCCTCCAGGCTTGTGGGGTCTCCTGTTCCAAGTCTCAACCCAGCTCTTCTGTAAGCAGTTCCGTGATCAACCGAAGTACGAATTATTGGAAGACCTATTGTCACATTGACCCCTGATTCGAATCCGAGCATCTTTACTGGAATGTGTCCCTGGTCATGGTACATAGCGATTACAGCTGAATACTCACCTCTGCTGGCTCGTAAGAAGACCGTGTCTGGAGGCATCGGACCAACGACATTAATTCCAAGTTTCTTTGCGGCGTCTATAGCCGGCATGATCTCTTTAGTTTCCTCGTCTCCGAACATACCACTCTCTCCAGCGTGAGGATTCAGCCCTGATACTGCGATGATGGGCTTCTGTATTCCCAGTTTCTCAAGGGCATCCTGTGTGAGTCTTATCGTGGTAAGGACTCTGTCTTTCTTGATTCGAGAGCATGCTTGGATCATTGATACGTGTGTCGTCACATGAACGACTGTGAGTTTCCCTGCTACGAGCATCATAGCGTAGTCCTTAGTGTTGGTGAGATGTGCAAGGATTTCGGTGTGACCCGCATAATCGTAACCGCCAAGATTCATGGCCTCCTTGTTCAAGGGGGCTGTGACAATAGCATCTATCTCATCCTTGAGCGCCATGTTGACGGCTTTCTCGACATACTCAACAGAGGCCCTACCGGCCATTGCTTGGACTTGACCCATTTTCAACTCAGATAGTCGAATATTCTTAAGGTCAACGACGTCGATTGTGCCGAACTCGAACTTCGCTGAAGAAGGTAAAGTCACTGACCTGATCTTGATCCCGACTTTGGCTACCTTCAAAGCTTCTTCCAGAACTCGTGCGTCTCCTATGACAATCGGCCGAGAAATATCGTATACCTCTTTCTTAGAGAGAGCCTTATCAATTATTTCTGGACCTATGCCGGCAGCATCACCCATGGTGATTCCGATTATTGGTCTGATCTCATTCTCGGACATGACAAGCACCTTCAACTTTTCCTCTTCAAGTATCTTATCGACCTTGTTATTGCCTCATCGTCTCCAAAGGCTCCTGCTTTTGTGACTATCCTTAAGCCAGCGTTTTTCCCACCTATGATTATTGATGATGGTATGCCGGGGGATACTTCGTCATCAACCTGCGTTCCATGTGAGCCCATCAATTCGAAGGCGCGCATAGCGCTGGTTCCTCCAGTGAGAACAAGACCCGAAATGCCTTTGATCTTAGCCACTTCGCTTGCGATTTCACCTAAGACTGAACCTATAAGATTGCTTACATCTGCACCAGACATGCCTAGGGCTTTACCTTTCTTTAGATCTTCCGATACGGAATTCTTTGATCTAGCTGATGATATTACCACGTCATCACCTCTAGCAATAATTTTCTCAGTCTCCCTTACGACTCTTCTGATCTCGCCGGCTTTGTCGCTCTCAAGTATCTTAGTCGTGTCTACGTCTATCATTACGCAGCCTGAGTTCTCAGCATTAGCTATCTGGCTCATCGTGACCTCGCTAATGCTGCCCGAGATCGTAATTACGGGCTTGCCTGAAATTAGACCGACGGCTCTAGGCAACTCCTCAGCCAGACCAGCAGGACCACATGTTAGTCTGTGTAATTTCAAATCAACTGCGGCTTGGGCTATATTCTTCAAATCATTCTGAGTAATGGAGTCTACGACAATTATCTCGCCGCCTTTTTCAATGCAGTATTTCAGTTCTCGCTTAAGACGGGCCTTATCCATAACAGCGTCGAGCCCAACGTGCACGATTCTTCTTTTTGACTGGCTTGAAAGGAGTGTTGGGACATGGGATTCTCGCACAGGGGTAAGTGGGTCCTGGGCAGCTTCTGTCTTGCTCACCGGAACCTGATTCACAAGCTGATACCCTCCGACTGTGACTCTCTTGTTCGCCGGGAATGCGGGGGCGACGATAACGGTCTTGGATCCAGAAGCGTCCATGACACCATCCAACTCCGCGCCAATATTGCCCTTGAGAGTTGAATCGATTTTCTTGTATATTATTGGAACCCGGGCTTTCACAAGTGCATTCGCTGCGTCCTTGGCTCTATCATAGGCTTTGGATCTGGGCAAAGTCCTGCTCTCGGTGTCGAGGACTATGACGTCAACTCGATCCGATATGTCCTTGAGTTCTTGGATATGTGTGAGAACAATTGTCCTGAGTCCTTGTTTAGAGAATTGGACTCCCGTATCATTAGCACCAGTCAGGTCATCGGCGATCACTTCCATTTTAGCCAACAATAGACTGATCCCCTCCGAACGTCGTGCTTCACCTTCGGCTTGGTATGACGGCCTTAATCAAGTGTGTCGAGGTGATCCTCTGAGCATTAAATGACTATCTCTTTGCCGAATTCGATGAGTTGCACTTTGAAGCCTTCCTTTTCCGCCTTGGATTGAAATTCCTTAGGGTCGGCCTTTATTTCAGGAAAGGTATTGTAGTGCATCGGTATTGCGAGTTGCGGCTTAACTATCCTAAGTGCTTCGACTGCCTCATCGATATTCATGGTATAGTTTCCACCTATGGGCAGCAGCATGACATCGATACTCCCGTAGTTCTTGATCCCATCTAAGTAAGTATCGCCGGCATGATAGATCCTCTTACCTAGATAGGCAATTATGTAACCGGCCGCGTATTGGCTCTGGTGGTGGCTTGCTCCTACCATTTGAATATTGGCATCATCAAAGCTCATTGTGTCTCCGACATTCATGGAAATCATTCTCCTGAACTTGCAGACGGATGGAGCAATCACGGTGGCGTCGAAGCCTGAGACGTCAGCATGGTCGTGATGTTCGTGAGTGACCAGAACAAGGTCAGGCTTACCCTCGTACTTCGGCGCAAACTCGTTTCCAGAGAAGAAAGGATCGATCAATATAGTCCTCCCATTCTTGAATTCGAAACAAGCGTGGCTTAGATAGGTCAATCTCACAGATTCTTGTCCCTCCGTTTGTTCTACCTTACCTTAGAGGATGAAAATAAGCTATGCTCCAATACCACGACTGAAGCATATAGGATTAGCGCACTGGGATAATTCGATATTGTTCCATAGTATTGCGTAAATACCGGGGCGGCTCGATGTTAAGTGGGCGATGATGAGAGCTGGTATTGGTGATTGATGATCGGTGAAACCAGAACAGAGCCCACGTAGCGCAGGTTACATAGAACAGCGCACGCTGGAGGCAGGTTGTACGAATTGCGCTTTCCTGTTCCCCTAGACTCCTGCTAGTGCAAGCTAAAATTAAGGGTTATCTGGCGCGTTTATCTCATGCAACCCTTAGGATAGGCAGTTCTTACACCATCTGTTGCTTCGGAGCATTATGTAGTCTTCGATCTGGGTACATTCAGTACAGATTCGCTGACCTTCTTGCAGAGGCATGAAATGCTTTCCACATTCGCCGCAGACATTTTCCTTCATCATGAGCATCATCACTACGAAAACGGCCTGTCGATCGTCTGTCAGTAGCTTGAATATTTTGGACAATTTTGTCGAAATCGTTCCATCAATTCAGTAGAGAACTTGATGGGTTCCTGTTAGGTGATTCCTATGACATGGACGCAGAATCAGAACTGGCCTCACCGAGATTGAAGGTCCCTAAGTAGAGATCAGGCGGGCCATGGAACCTTCAACGTGCCAGTCAGGACGTCTCTACAGACCTTGATGTAGTCAGATTGCGTTCCCACGTCGTACCAATATCCACTGTACTTGAATCCATAGACAGCACTCTCCGCCGCGAGTCTCGGAAATATTTCTTTCTCCAGTGAAACTCTCCTGCCTCTTCTTATGCGCTTGAGGACATTGGGTGAGAGTACGTAGATGCCCGCGTTCACCCATTTGGTGTCGTAGACCACATCGGTCGGTTTCTCAATGAAGTCTGATATGAGATCGCCAGATCCAAGCTCTGCTATTCCGAATCTTGATGGCTCACGAACCTTAACAAGAACAACTGACGCGAGCCCCTTGTGAGATCTGTGGAATTCCAGCAGACGATCAATGTCGAGTGAGTCGAACACGACATCACTGTTAAGGGTTAGAAAGTCGCCCCTAAGTAGATGTTCTGCATTTTTCAGGGCCCCTCCGGTGTCCACAGGTTCTTTTTCAAAGCTGTATAGTATCTTTCCGGCCAGGTCAGTGCGCTCTGAGAAGTACCGGACTATCTGCTCTTGAAGGTAACCCGTTGCCAAGACTATGCGATCAAAAGAGTACTTCCTCAAGTAGTTGATTTGGTATTCAAGCAGAGGCTGGCCTCCGACCGGCAGCATTGGTTTTGGGGTTACATATGTCAGAGGTCTCAGTCTTGTTCCCAGACCACCACACAGGATTACGGCAGTCCTTTCTGGCTGAAGTCCATCGATGCCCAGTCTGATGAGGACTTCTGTCGTCTGGGATCTGTTTTTGAATCGTGATCCGTCGACTAGACTATCGATCTTGGTCATTAACTTGTAGCTCATCTCGGAGTAGTGTCGTTCAACAACTTCGAGTTTGCGTTGAATTGAGAGTAGGAGTTCCTGGTTAAGGAGGTTTGGACCAACCTCTCGGAGGTCAGCCTTTGCGGCCATAAGTTGACTATCTGTATATCCTCTCAGTAGAGAGTCCTTCTCAAACTGGCTATAGCCGTATTCGTACGGGTAATATGCCATCACCGAGGCTACGAAATCCTGCGTTGGATCTATTCTGAAGGGGTGGGTGAGGCCAAGCATATGTCCGACCTCGTGGATGATGGTATTTGTTAGACCAAAACCTCTCTGAGGCTGTCTTCGTTCAGTGAAGTTGCCTCGAATCAGATCGTGTGAAGAGTGGCTTATGAGGATCACGTCTCCTAGAGCCACACCCCATATGGATTCTGCGTCGTCGCTCAGATCCTCTTTGAATGTGAAGCCGAACTGGTGTTCTCCTGTGAAGACAAATGCCATCACTGGAATGTGCAATTCAGAGGTTCTCTCAGTGATATTGAAAAAGTCTTTGAGATGACCCACTCCCTCTGCGCTTAGCCAATTGTATACCGGCCGCGCATCTATCACCGAGATATTGCCGTATTTGCCTGGAGAAGTTGACGTGACTATGATGTTGGTAAGGTTCTTTGAAGATGTTGCGTTGATGAAGCGGACCTTAACCTCTATCTCGCTTAGCGGGAGAAGCTTCTCAAGTTCCTCCTTTATTCTTGGAGGGCTCAGAGTTGCATCAATTGCTGGGATTCTTAAGTCGGTTCGGTTGTCTATGACCAGAACATCAATTATGAAGTTCTTTGCAAAGCCTATCGGGTATATGAAGTCTGGCGCAAATAGACCTTCCACGGCTCCATAGATCCAGTCAGACAGATACTGAGTGAGCCATATGGAGCCATAGGGTGTTTGAAACGTTATGTTGTTGGCTTTTGTTGCCCATTGAAGAGGCAGCTGCTTTGTGACGTTGCTTGGGCCTGCGGAAAGGTCGATGAAATAGAGACGCCCTGATCCCCCCCAAGAGGTCATCCAGCGCCTACGCAGGGTGAAGTAGAGGTCAGAGTCGTAGTAGGTCATGTTGTAGTAGTGTGGGGTGAAGTTGCTCATCGATTTCTTTATGTATTCAGAATATTGGGATGAGCTAACAGAAGGCACTGTTCTGCTCAGATTAGCCAACACTAAGGTATAGGCGGGAACCGAGCCGTCATAGAAGTCCGATTGATGATACCTCAGCCAATTCTCCGTCAGGTCGGCAGGGTAGAAGGTATTCGTCAAGTTGGTTTCAAAGAAGGGGTTGTTGAACACCTCAAGTTTCGCTATGGATTTCAAATACTGAGCAAATGAGTCTTCAAATTCTCTGGACGGGAAAATGAACTCGTAGTTTAGCCGGTACCGGGCGCCCGTCGTCACTCCTGGGTTCAAATACTGTTGAAATTTTATCGAAGGCAGGTTCCATTTCAGGTATGTCGTGTTCACCAGTTCAGGAGAGATGCCTATTACGACGACTCTGACATTCAGGTCCACAAGTCTCGCTGTGTTGATTTCAGTCCTCATCTCCGGATTTCTAGCAAAAGCCTGGGCAAGCCAAGTGCAGGATAGAAACAGGAGGAGTATCCCAAATAGAACCTTCAATCAAGATCTTTCCTACGTGATAGGTCTGATGCTAGTCTGAGTGATCGAGCCTCGGGGTACAACAGTTATACCTGAATCCTTACCAAGGATCCTCAGAGCTGACTGAAGGGCATCATCAACCGTCCTTGCCGTTTTCAATCGGAAGACATTCTTGGCATAGTAATCTGGCATCACTGATACAAGGTAGACGCGCAACTCCTCCAGAAGGGTTGTTAGGAGGCATGCTTTCTCTGCCCCCACGCTGAAGTCCTTTTTAAGCATGGATCTGATTTGCTTAGGATCTACCCCTCCAGACATCATTTGTCGAAAGACATCGTTGCCGTGGCCACCGATGCACTCCGCCACCAGGATTATCGCCCCGTCTTTCTTCACGATGCCTCTGTTCATTAGAACCGAATCCAGGGAACTGTACAGGGTATAGTCGCATGGCCTACCACCCGCCCCAATGATAACGATCTCGGATGCCTTGTCCAGCCCGAGTCTGTAGACTTCGTCTACATAATTTGCACCGTCAGCGACAGAACTCTCACAGTCGCCTGCAAATACTCGCGCTACATCGCCAACGGGACTGGTCACGACATTCAGCATAAAGTTAACACGGAGCGAAGAGACTAGAGAGTTCAATCTGTTCATTGCATCGCTGGCTTGAAAAGAAGTCTTTTCCACATATGATCTCACTGCTGCACGATAGAATTCAGTCCGCCCCACCTCCTCAAACACGCTAAGAAGAGCGGTCTTCCCTCCAGTATAGCCCCATACAGGATCAAGACCAATCTGCGAGACAAGTATTCTGAAACTGGCCTCAGCGAATTCCTTACTAACCTTGAGCTCCTTGTTCCCGAGATTCTCGTTTAGAGAAACGTATTCCCTATTCGAATCACTCAGGATCCGGACATCATTCCCGCTTTCGCCACTAGATTCCGTATTGAATTGGCCCCTTCCCTCCGATCCCCTCCACAGGACTGTGATATTCTCTGCTAGGTTGCGTAATTCGAGAATCAAATTGTCAATAAATCGTGAGGAAAGCTGGTTCGGCGGAAGATCCACAGCCACTACTACTTGATCATCTCGCCCAATTGTCTCAGCTAATGGCTTCATTCTCTGAGGATTTGAAAGGGCATTAGAGATCTCAGATCGCAAATCAACTACGGGTTCTAAGAGTCTTGGTTCAGCAAGTCCCATGAGGTTCTCAGAACGAATTCCAACACGAACCTCGGTATCACCGTACGGGATCCATATCTCCACAGTAGAGTCTCACCAGCACACAGGCTTAATGTAAAACATGGAGGCATCATCCGGGTTAAGGATCTTCCCCGACATTGATCATTCAAAAACCTTGCCGTTTATGCAGTATTTCTTCAGCTCCGGATCCTCATCTAGAACCAATAGGTATAAGGAACCTTGCTTAACAGGATTCATGTGAGGTGTGGGGCTTATATGGAGACAAGACGTGACGGGAATCAAACTAAACAAACAGAATTCTGCAGAATCCTCCTTAAGACAGGGGCGCTCAAGTTTGGAGTGTTCAAGCTTACCAGCGGAAAACTCAGTCCTTACTACATCGATCTGCGTTCCGTTCCAAGTTACCCCGAATCTTTTAGGAAAGTGATACAGATATATGAGAAGATGGCCCGAGAAACTATCGGGCTCAGTCAATTCGACAAGATATCCTGTGTTCCGACATCCGGTCTCCTATTCGCTTCGGTACTAGCCTTCCAGCTCTCAAAGCCAGTATTGTATGCCAGAAAAGAGAAAAAGACACATGGAAGAGAGAGAAGAATAGAGGGAGTAATGACTCCCGGCGACCGATTCCTCATTGTTGATGACCTGATAACAACTGGGAAGAGCGTGGTTGATGCTATTGAAGCGTTAAGAGGCGAAGGAGGAGTCGTTACCGATGCGCTAGTTCTAATAGATAGGCAAGAAGAAGGAGAAGAACGCCTTCAGAAGATCGGTGTTAGGCTACACACCTTTCTTAGGATTTCTGATATTGCAGATAAGTTATTCCAGCTAGGCGTCATAGAAGAAGGTAGGTACAACGAGATCCTGAAACAACGAACCAAGAGGGACTAAC
>JAPKYM010000348.1 GCA_026394315.1 Candidatus Bathyarchaeota archaeon
TCTATCTCCGGATATACGGATCTTGCTCTCTCAGACAAATCTGGGCCTCTAAATAAAGAAGTAAGAAATGATTTAGAAGTCATTAAGAGAAACACTGATCGCCTAATCAGCATAACAGACGATTTGTTGGATATCAGAAGAATAGAAAGCGGAAAACTCAAACTGAACATATCATCTCTGAATCTCAAGGAGATCATAGACCATTGCTCTATTGAGATTAAGCCGTTCCTTAAAGAGAAACAGGAGCTTCACATTCAAGTCCCTGATGTTCTTCCCCCCATTCAGGGGGATCAAGTCCGCCTCAGCCAAGTACTACTGAACCTGCTCAGCAACGCAGCCAAATTCACACCTGAAGGCGGCAACATAAAACTCTCAGTGAAAGATGAGGAAGGCATGGTGAAGATTCAAGTTTCCGACACAGGAATCGGAATCAGGAATGAAGATCTGAAGCATGTCTTCGAGCCCTTCGCAGACATCCAGAAACCCACATACATTAAGGGCACAGGCCTAGGCCTCAGCGTAACCAAAGGCATAGTCAACGCTCACGGAGGCCAGATATATGCTACATCCGATGGGGAAGGTAAAGGAGCAACATTCACCTTCACACTACCTAAGCGCAAGCAAGAGGAGGCGAGTCAACCCTAGCAGACAAGGATCCCTTGCTGTGGACGATGAACATGACATAGTAAACCTGACGTAAAGGATCCTGGAAGGTAAAGGGCACCAAGTGGCCACTACACCTGAGCAGCCCAAGAATAGGTTGACTCCCGTGACGATCTTCAGCCCTCAACCGAGATGCGGACAGGAAGCTGGCTGCTGACGCAGGAATCCAAGCCACATAGTAACGCCAACAGACATGGACACCCTGCTGAATGAGGTTAAGGAACACCTGAAGAAACAGGAAGAAATAAGGAAATACAGCGAAGAGAAAGTTAAAGAGTTCATTGAAACACGAGCCAAAGAAATCAAATCTGAGAAGACCTAATCCACAGAGACGGAAAAGCTGAACCATGAAACACGCAACAAAAAGATTTTAACCCACAAAAATATATTATCTAGAATGGATGCGTCTGGAATGGGTTTTTTCATGAAAAAAGAGCGGGGTTTAGACCCTAATCGGTTTAAAACCCTCCCGGGCCACCATCCATAGCGCGCGCTGCAAACACTAGCATCTCAGAGTCAGCGACTCTGAATTCTGCCGAATTCTTGCTAGATTGTTATGACTATGTTGTGGGTTGTCAGGCCTATGTGCTGCCAAGCAAAGTTTATATATTGTTACTTGGAGTAACATGAACTCGACAAAATTTATGGAGTCATGATTTAAGAGGCGAAATGTATTGGCATATCTAACTGGTCAACCAGTTCTAATACTCAAGGAAGGAGCAACCAGAAGCAGGGGCAGAGAAGCCCAGCGCTCAAACATAACGGCGGCAAAGATAATCAGTGAAGTCGTGAAGTCCACCCTAGGCCCCAGAGGGATGGATAAAATGCTCGTCGACAGCTTAGGTGACGTTACAGTAACAAACGACGGAGCAACGATCCTCGGTGAGATTGATGTCCAGAATCCTGCTGCGAAGATGATGGTTGAGGTTGCAAAGACCCAAGATGATGAAGTCGGCGACGGCACAACAACAGCAGTAGTGTTAGCAGGAGAACTCCTGAAAGGCGCTGAAGAACTGATCGACGACAACATCCACGTCACAACAATAGTCTCAGGCTACAAGAAGGGGGCAGACGAAGCGGTCAAAGCACTAGAAGCAATCGCTCAAACGGTAGATCTGGACGACAAGTCAAAACTCAAACAAGCAGCTAGGACAGCTCTCCACAGCAAGAACGTTGGAGGTGCGAGAGACCACCTCGCAGAAATAGCCGTCGACGCAGTCAAGCAAGTGATCGAGCAAAGAGGAGAGAAGCTCGTAGCGGACGTTGAAAACGTCCAGATAGTTAAGAAGATCGGAAAGAGCGTCTTAGACACACAACTCATCAGAGGAATTGTAGTCGACAAAGAAGTTGTGCACCCAGGAATGCCCAAGAGAATAAAGAACCCCAAGATAGCCCTACTCAACTCTGCAATAGAGGTTGAGAAGACAGAGTTCAGCGCTGAGATCAGAATAAGCGACCCGGAGCAGATGAAAGCCTTCCTTGACGAAGAAACCAACATGATGAAAGACATGGTCCAGAAGGTAAAATCCTCAGGAGCAAACGTCCTGCTCTGCCAGAAAGGCATAGACGACGTAGCCCAACACTACCTAGCCAAGGAAGGAATAATGGCTGTCAGAAGAATCAAGGAGTCTGACATGGAGAAACTCGCCAGGGCCACAGGCGGAAAAGTCGTGACCAATATTGAAGGCCTGACTGGGAAAGAACTCGGCACCGCAGGACAAGCAGAGGAGAGAAGATTGGGCGAGGACAAGATGGTCTTCATAGAAGACTGCAAGAACCCCCGCTCAGTAAGCGTCCTCATAAGAGGAGGACTTGAAAGATCAGTAGATGAAGCAGAAAGGGCAGTAAACGATGCACTCTACGTCATTGCAGACATAGTGAACAAGAACAAGATAGTCGCCGGAGGCGGAGCCACTGAAGTCGAAGTGGCAAAGAGACTTCACGAATACGCAGTCAAGATAGGCGGAAGAGAACAACTAGCTATAGAAAAATTCGCTGAAGCCATGGAGTCCATACCCAAGTACTTGGCTGAAAACGCGGGACTCGACCCAATAGACATCATGGTGGCCCTCAAAGCAGCCCACGCCGATCCGAAAGGCTACAGCATAGGCGTTGATGTCTACTCCGGAAAGACAAAAGACATGCTGGCTGAGGGTGTAATCGAACCCATCAGAGTGAAAGAACAGGCAATAAGGTCGGCTGTT
>JAPKYM010000261.1 GCA_026394315.1 Candidatus Bathyarchaeota archaeon
ATTTCATGTGCTCATGTTATGTCATAGTATATCCCCCCCGTAGGGCTGTCAAGCAATTGTCAAATAAGTGGCAAACTCACGGGTGGAATTTCCTGTGTATGCAGGTTTTTGGTAGCTAAGGTTATCAGAGGTCACAAAACGATGGACTGTGCAAGGCGACTATGGCTGCCCCCAAAGCAAAGACGAACAGCACTTTGATAATCGTACCTGGAGTTCTATCGGTCGCGATAGACGTTGATGGGTCAAAACAGAATTCTAAATAGCCTAAAGGGCAGAGTGTCCGGGCTCTGCCCGTGGGTGAATGAGAAATCGCCCGTAGGGCGTCAAGCGAAGCTTGAATTGTTGTGAGAAGCGCCACGGGCTCTGCCCGTGGGTATCTACAAAGAGGGTATCCTGCTTTATTATTGTAAGGATTTACTTCTTTGCCTTCACTTCTTCTTGCTTTTTCACTTTACTCTGCTTAGGTTTCTTGACATTTTTTCTGCCCTTCTCTCCCATTATTTCCTCCGTCTTGAGATGATGTTCTTAACAATATATAAAAGCGTTATCTTGCTGTTCTACGGTAATGACCACTAACATTACCAAATTACATTATAGAGACTTACCGAAAATACTACAATCTTCACGCCCAATGAGTTCATCGCTATTAAAGCTATTTCCGCAACTTTTCTAAGAACCCGAAGGGCAGAGTGTCCGGGCTTTGCCCGTGGGTATCTACTATTACCTTGGTGGGGTCGGACTTAGGTTTTGGCGATGCTTCATATGCGGCCAAGGTGAGCTGATTGACAACACCTCAACCCTGGCAAGTGATCTTCATTGAGCGGGGCACCCCTACCTTAACTACGGTATGCGGAAATGTCTACCTCATCTTCTGCAAATTACCATAGTGGAGGTAGACACATGGCTGCCCGAAGGTGTAGAATAGGCGTAATTACGCAAGAGGGAGAACGGTATGTCGACTCCTTTATTAACTGGCCCGGCGTGTCGGCTGGACCTGCTAGCTGGATGAGGGTGTCAACAATAGAGAAGGGCAAAGTATCCGCACCCCTTAATTCCCGTCACCAAAGTGAGCCAGAGACCCTTCTCCTTCCCTTCAGGAAGGATCAGGGTGACAACATAGGCCTGTCATTCTGATCCTTCCCAGGGGGAAGGAGAAGAATCTCGTTTCGCTGATTTCGGCAAGAAAGCACTAGGCTGCATCAAACTGAGGGAGGAAAGTAAGAGATGGCCGAGATAAATGATTACAGCGGGCCGTTCAACCCCAATCTAAGCTTTGAGGATCTCTCCAAGGAATTCTTACTTAAGGTGATCAAGTCCTGGCAGTATTCGTGGCTCCAACTGGAGGGTGGGTGGATGGACGAGGTTGAGAAGAGATTTGGCCTACATGTGGCTACGGGCTGTGACCTGGAGATGTGGTTGAGATGCGCCGATCTCTGCAATACGAGGTACGTCAAGATAGCCAAGATACCCATGAAGAACGCGGTAGACTGTCTCAAGGCCTTGCAGTTGCCCCTGGACAACACTATGGGAGCCGTTTACCCCACAAAGTCGGAAGTAAAGAACGAGAATCATGCCATAGTCACTGTGACGAGGTGTCCTTCCGTAGAATGGTGGGAGAAGAACGCACCCGAAAGAATAGTGTCAATGTGCCACATCGTGGAGCCCCCATTAATAAACAGATACAAGGTGAATTTGGATGTGGAGCTATTCGCTCTCAAGCTCCCGCCTCGAAAGGGTCCTGATGCGATATTGCCTGCCAGTGGGAATACAAGCTGAAAACACCGAAAGGGGCCAGAATCCGGAGCAAAGAGGAAGTAGTGGAC
>JAPKYM010000185.1 GCA_026394315.1 Candidatus Bathyarchaeota archaeon
CTAGGATCCTCCTTGAAAGTCCTTGATGAGCCATCCTTCAAGGAGTCTAGAATAAGCTGATCAAAGGAATCTATACCATTAAGATATGAAAAGATGTCCATTAAAAGCCATTTCTAGCCATTTTAGCAAGAAGCTCGCGCGTACAACGGGAGTTGTCAGTTGATTCACATTCATGTTCATATTATTGCTAGTGCACGCAAATATCTTTCACATGGGATATTGGCCCCATAGAAATTGATACCAGAGAACAAGGGAATGAATGAAGAACAGGATTACTACTGGAACTATTATTGCTGGATTCTTTATTTTAGTGCCTAACCAGATTGGAAAAATAAATGAGGCATATCGTATTATGCCATTTGTGTATCCAAAGATCATTATGATTAGAAACATTATTGATGAGTAAAGTCCAAGCCGCCAATCCATCTTTACAGTTCTTATGGCCAAGTATCCGATTAATACTATAAACGCAAGTGCGTAAGCATGGAAATAGTGAAAATAAATCATTGGGTTCTTGGATGTGAATATTGGAACGATAAAATCTCTGAACCAGTAATTGCCTAGATTTTCACGTGAAACCGACCAAGTTGCTGTATTGAGCTCCAGAATAAGACGGTTCAATATATCTTTATGGACAAAGGGCATGATGATTGTTGTTATTAAAAACACGGGTGCCAGTATTATGGGAATTTGTTTCCATTTCCGTCGTATAGCCAAGTCCAAGAGCATGGGCAAGACTATAAGGATTCCATAGGTCTTTGTCAGTATGACGAATATATTGCAGAGACTGGATGCAATCAATCTATTTCTAAGATAGAGGTACCAAGAGGCTAATATGGAAACTAGGAAAAGAGATTCGGAATATGCTACTGTGGTGAATAGAAAAATGTAAGGAAAGAATGACATCATAATTGTACTCCCAAGAGCCTCACCATGTGTCATGTATTCTTCAGCGATAGCTTGGAAGAGCGGTAACGAGATAAAACCAAGTATTATAGAAATCATGATGGCTACGATCCAGTAATTATTCACAATTTCCGCAAATGATCTTATAACCAAAGGATACCCTGGGAAGAATGTGCTTACAAAAGAAAGGCCACTAGCTAAAGTAATGTACCATTGCGTATCCCAACCCACGAAGAGGAACACCCATGTAGGACCTATCGACTCACCGTAAAGTTTTGTCCATGGAGTCCCAAAGAGCGAGGCCGCGTGCTCTTGCGGGATTAGTGTGAATTTGCTGTAAACCCAGATGCATCCATATAGCTTTGCGACACCCCATAGAACAATGGGCATGATGAAGCGAAACTTACTTTTTAGAATGACACCCACGTATTTATGGAAGACATATTTATTCAGAATTGTCATGAGCAAATCCAGCTTCCATTTCTCGAAAAATTAGGAAGGCCATGCAAAGCAAGCCAACATGGCGGCTGCCCTGTTGACTTATAGAGATAAGGCCTTCAATGACTATTTAGTATCTTCCATGACTGCGTGTAGGTGTTTAGCGCGTGCTACACTGCACTGGCAACCTCTTCAGGTGTAGCGAAGCGTTTCAGTGGGATATTATCCATGACGAATTTCTTGAACTCTGGATCAGCAAACATTTTTGAGTAAAAGGTCTTTCAACAAATGTTGGTGCCACGGCTAACTCTTATGTCGTATCTTGCCCACTCGTATGCGTGCGCTTTATCTGATGTGTCTATATATCGTTTATATATCTCCGATACGCTGCCGTATCGGATATGAACATGCGATACGCAACCGTATCGGGCGTATGAAATGAACCTTCTTGATGGCAGAGTTCACAACAGAATCCTTGAGAAAAAGAAGAGACTTGAATCACACCGCCCTATGCCCCAATCCATCCTACACAAGATTCAACAGCAAATCGAAATTGAGTACATTTACAATTCCAATGCCATCGAAGGCAACACTCTCAAGTTAAGGGAGACCCAGTTAATTCTGGAAAGAGGCATCACCATTGGAGGGAAAAGCCTTCGAGAACATTTAGAAGTTAGAAATCATCCGAAAGCTATCGAGTACATTCAGAAACTCACAAAGCGCTCCTTGAGACAACAAGACATCCTTGTTCTACATCAGATAATTATGAAGGAAATTGAGCTAGACGCCGGCAGGTTCCGAAGCACAGAGATGAGGGTAGGTGGTGAAGACTTCATGCCTCCTCCAGCTTACGAGGTGCCGCATCTCATCACAGAACTGGTTGGCTGGTACAACAAAAACCCTGACGAACTACGACCAATAGAATTGGCTGCAATCTTGCATTACAGATTCGTTTACATTCATCCCTTCCATGATGGAAACGGCAGAGTCTCAAGATTACTTATGAACCTCGTACTGATACGAAACGGGTATCCAACAGCCTCAATTCTGAACGTAGACCGAAAGAAGTACTACGATGTGTTGAAGAAGGCAGACAACGGGGACCTGGTTCCATTCGTCAGTTTTGTAGCCTCAGCGGCAGAGAGGTCTTTGGATCTATACCTAAGGGCCCTGGAACCTACCAAGAAAGAAGATGAGCTCTTGACACTGGCAGCAGCCAGCAAAATCTCTCCCTACAGCCAAGAATATCTCAGCCTACTCGCAAGGAAAAGGAGAATCGCCGCAGTAAAGGTCGGGAGGGAATGGATGATAACAAAAAAAGAACTACAGCGATACGCAGAAGAAATACAAAAGGATTGAAGCGGATTCCCTTATCAACTTCCTAAGCGCGCTTGCCTACTAGCGCGTACTATCCTCTCCAGTGATAGCGCGTGCTATCTAAGCGCAAGGCTTGAATTCTCAGACAGCTTAATTCTTGAGAAGTGTTCTCACAGCATGGTCAGGAAAGTCGTAATTCCGGCAGCGGGTTTAGGAACAAGACTCTTACCAGCCACCAAAGAGCAGCCGAAGGAGATGTTGCCGATCTTCACAAAAGGAGCTGGAGGTCAAGTATGCCTCAAGCCTCTTCTGCAAGTGATCTTTGAGAACTTGCACAGTTACGGGTTTACAGAATTCTGCTTCATAATAGGACGGGGCAAAAGAGCTATTGAGGATCATCTAACCCAAGATCACGACTATCTCGACATGCTAAGAAACAAAAAAAAGGATCCGTCAACCACCGATTTGGAAAGCTTCTATGACAAGCTAAAGAAATCTGACATAATCTGGGTGAACCAACCCGAGCCGAAAGGCTTTGGTGATGCTGTCCTTAGAGCAAGACCCTTCATTGACACCGAGGAATTCCTAGTTCATGCAGGCGATACACACATAATATCAAATGGCAACGCCTGTCTGAAGCGACTAATAGGCGAACAACAAAGGCTTAACGCAGACATCATGCTGCTGCTTCAGGAAATCGCCAACCCTAAGCAATATGGTGTTGCGGAAGTCGGTAAAACCGATGGAGATTCCCAAGAGATCCTGAAGGTGGTAGAGAAGCCCAAGAAACCCACAACGAACTTGGCTATAATGCCTGTCTACGTGTTCAAGCCTGAGATATTCAAAGCTTTAGAAGAGACCAAACCTGGCAAAGCAGGCGAGATACAATTGACGGACGCCATCGAGACACTCATCAAATTGAACTTCAAAGTACATGCCGTCAAGCTCGCGCCAGACGACATCAGGCTCGACATAGGAAACCCAGAAATGTACTGGGAAGCTCTCAAGACCTCATACAAATATGCTCAGCCTGAATCGATCAGCCAAAGATCTAGTTATGCGCGCGACACATAACATGCCCTAATCCACACGCAAACCTGTATCAGAAACTGACTTGGGTCCTGACGGATTAGCAGACTCCTACTTCTTCTCTCTGATCACCGTAATCAACGTAAACAGTATAATGCCAGTGAAGAACGAGAGGAAGGCCAGGATTCCAGCAGCGACAGAGATAAGAGCTAAGTTAGTAATGACGCGGCCCCACCGCGCATAGTAATCCAAGGTCTGAAGCCCAAACGCAACAGCGACAAAAAACATAATCACCGAAAAACCACCATAAAACAGCAACGGATGCCGAATAGACATGAACTTCAGAACGCTGAACAGGACGTCAAGTGCATGGTAAACCGGATTATGAGTTGAAAGATCGTCTCCCCTGTAACTCACACTCGCTGGAACTTCAGCAATCCGCAGCCCAGCATCTCTAACCCTCATGAGAACCTCCGAGTCTACACCCATCCCATATTCAGCAGCGGTAACACGGTCCAGCGTAGCCTTCGAATAGGCCCGGAATCCACTCTGAGCGTCAACAAACCGGCCACCAACTTTCACACCAGTCAACCGATCAAGCAGTCGTCCACCAGCATGGCGATAGAAAGGAGCTTCACTCAGAATTTTCCTACTCCCTACAACCACATCTGCCTCACCCTTCAAGATAGGGCTGATCAAGTTTGGTATCTCGTCAGGATTGTGCTGGCCATCGGCATCCAAAGTCACAAGGACATCTGCTCCGACGCGTCGCGCCCAGTCAAAACAGGAGCGCAACGCCGCACCCTTACCCATGTTCCTGTCATGGCGGATGACGGTGGCGCCGAGTCCCTCTGCAATCAGACTTGTGTCATCGCTACTGCCATCATCCACAACCAGAACACTCCCCGTTTGTCGGGATGCATGAACGATAACCTTTGCTATTGTTGCTTCCTCGTTAAAGGCAGGAATGCCAACAGCGAGCTTGAAATTATCGACCAACTCTCAGCAGCCACCTAGTCCCTTACGTAACATCAATAACTCATACACTCTATTTAATGAAATCCTACAGTAGCGCGCACACATTTCTGGTCAAGACACGGTATCTGTACGCCAAGAAAGATAAGCAAGAATCACATAAGATCCGCAAGAGACCGGGCACCATCATCTACCTAGGAGTCAGCGAGTAACCAATGCTGGATGAGATTATACGCAAAGACATCGAACATGTCCAAGGCTTCGCCTACAATATGACTGGTGAGAAAGCTCTTATAACAGGAGGAGCGGGCTTTCTCGGAAGCTGGCTCTCCGATTCACTAGTCAAACTAGGCATCAACCTCGTCTGTGTCGACAACCTTTCCTCAGGATCTCTAAAGAACATAGACCATCTCCAAGAATCACCTAAGTTCAGATTCCTCACAGCCGATGTCGAAGACCTGCAAAGAGTCCTTAACAATAATAAATTCAATTTTGTTCTCCATCTTGCAAGCAGAGCCTCCCCAGAAGATTACCAAGCCCACCCAATCGAGACCTTAAGATCAAACTCCTTAGG
>JAPKYM010000033.1 GCA_026394315.1 Candidatus Bathyarchaeota archaeon
TGATCCGAAAGCAGAGATCCTTCGACAACTCAAGCCAGACGTACTGATCGACGCGATCATGGCAAAAAGAAACACCGGGACGAAGATAGACGATGCGCCCATGACTATAGGTCTAGGGCCGGGTTTTCAAGTCGGAAAGGACGTTCACGCCGCTATAGAAACAAGCGAGGGACCAGAACTGGGCAAGCCATACTATCATGGAAGTCCCAAACCATTCCATGGCACACCGTGCAGCATAAGCGGCAAGACCCACGAGAGGGTCATCTTGGCGCCGCATGACGGTGTACTGGAGGTTCTTGTTCCAATCGGAGCGCACATCGAAGCAGGTCAGACGGTAGCCCGGGTTGACAAATCCGATGTCAGGGCTGGCGTCAGCGGCGTTCTTAGAGGAATTATGAGGGACGGTCTCAGAGTAAGTAAGGACTGCAAACTTGGGGACATAGACCCGAGAGATCAAAGAGAGCGCTGCTTTATGATTGCCGAGCGATCTGCTATCATAGGTGAAGGAGTTCTAGAAGCAATTAGAATGTTGAGGCAGAAAACCGAGCGTAGGACTTGACGAAGTTCAGGCCTGACCTGGGAGCAGATTTGATCTCTGCAATCCTGCTTGCAGCAGGACAATCAAAGAGAATGGGCAGAACCAAGCAACTTCTCAAATTCGGCAAGTCCACGATTGTGGAGGAGACCGTAAGAGAATTGCTTGGGTCAAGTGTTGATGAACTTGTGGTTGTCTTGGGACATGATGCTGACAAGCTGAAGGCTTCAATTGACTCGGATAATAAAAGAATCAGATTTACAGTCAACAAGGACTATCGCTCAGGGATAGGTTCTTCGATAAGGTGCGGCGTTTTATCTGCTAGCTCAGATTCAGTCGCCTTCTTGATAGCACTGGCGGATCAGCCTCTTATAAAAAGCGGAATTATCGATCTGCTGATAAGGTCATACCGGTCGTCAGGTGTGGGAATCGTAGTGCCCACCTACAAGGGCGTAAACGGCCACCCTGTCATCATGGCGAAGAAGTATTACAACGAACTCATTGCGCTCCGTGGCGATGTTGGTGCAAGACAGCTGCTGAAGGATCACCAAGAGGATGCATTACTGGTAGAGGTCGACGCCCCAGAGATTCTTTTGGATATCGATCGAGAAGATGACTATGCCAGAATCAGGAACCGGCTGCCAAATTCTGCTTAGGATTGGAATTTCTTCAGAATGTTATGAGACATCATAATTGGATGCTGCAGCGAATTACTTCAACAGATTCCTAATGAGACTGCATAGCCAATCGATTGTTTCTTGTACCTCCGGTGAGAGAGTGCCTCCGAAGTCTATTGTTTTTGGTTGGATCGCGAGAAGGGCTACATCAGCGTCAATCCGGTTCTTCAGGTAGTCCGCAAAGACGCTTAGTGGCAACGCGTGTGTCGATAGGCTGAGGCCTGAGATTTCCTCAGGCGGGACCAATCTCGTTGCTCCAGGGTTTGAAGCGATATCTGCAGCGTCAACTATCAGGACATGGGATGGCCGGAACTTTACGATAGGCCCAAGGTAGGTCTCTGGGACTGTGCCGCAGTCGACAGTCAGGACGTTCTTGGGCAGTGTCCCCAGTCGCCTGATGACTTCCACGCCCAAACCATCATCAGTTTTTAGGATATTACCAACACCTGCGACCACCAAGCGACGGTATCCGTGCAACCATCTACTCAATGCGGCAGCCAAGTTCCCGCTCATTTTCGATATGACCACACGGGACTTTGGCTGAGCATATGTGTGAACCTCTCGGGACGAGCCTCATGAGAACGAGCTAAAAAAGATTCTTGCCGGTCGGGCCTAGCGCGCGCTAGACTTCTCTACCCTACCACTGACTTCACGTAAACGTCGAGATTGAAGGCTGCCTGCGCTGCTTTGTTGGCGAGATCGACGAAAGGCCCTGGGTAGACCCCCACTATTATGCACATGATAGCCAAGATTACCATTGGAAAGAGCATTGACATTGGGGCTTCCTTGGCTTTTGAAGCGAGACTTGACGGTTCTTTTAGAATGAGTATCTGGACAAGGCGTAGGTAGTAGGCTACGGAGAATAGTATGTTCATTATCATTATTGCGGATAGCCAGTACCATGTACCGTTGCCAGCGCCGTTCTGTATTCCGGCTAGGAGTATCATGAATTCGCTTTGAAAACCGTTGAGAGGAGGTACGCCGGCCAGTGCTAACGCTCCAATGATGAAGACTAGGCCCGTGATCTTCATCTTTCTGCCAATTCCCGCCAAATCATCCAGGTTTCTGCTCTCAATAGCGAGAAGGAACGCGCCTGAGCAGAGGAAGAGGAGTGCTTTGCTCATTGCGTGATTCATAACATGAAACAGGCCACCGGTCAAGCCGTAAATGGTTGCTGCTGAGAGGCCAAACAAGATGTATCCTATATGGCCGATACTGCTGAATGCTAGTAACCGTTTGAGGTCAGACTGTAGAAGAGCCATGAGGTTGCCGACAGTCATTGTAAGCACGGCGAGTATTGCTAGAGCAAATTGCCAATGGTAGGCGTCGGGTGCAAATACCAGGATCATTATACGGACAAGCCCGTAAACGCCAGTTTTTATTACAACACCAGAAAGCATGGCACTTATTGAACTTGGGGCTGCTGGGTGAGCATCAGGTAGCCAACTATGGAAAGGCACAATTGCCGCTTTGACGCCCAACCCTGTAACTATCATCGCCATCGCAAGCACTGACCAAGGAGACGCACTAGTTGAGAGGGTGGTGCTAAGATAGGCGAAATTGAGTGAGCCCGTCATGCCATAGAGTATCGACATTGCGAAAAGCACTGTTGCGCTTCCAGCAGAGCTCATGACGAAGTACTTGAATCCAGCTTCTATGGGCTCCCACTTCTCCTTTCTGAAAGCAACCAGTACGTATGAGGTTATGCACATCAACTCCCAAAACAGGAAGAATGTGAAGAAGTCCCCAGCGAAGGCAACGCCAACCATCCCTGATACCATTAGCAGTAGAAGTGTGTAGTATTCAGCGTGCCCGCTGTCATGTTCCATGTATCTAACGGAATAAATGGCCGTAAGTAGCCCTATGAAGAGGAATATCCCCGCCATGAAAACCCCCAGCATATCTATTTTGAGCATTGCCACACCGCGAAGTTGTTGTCCGGCCCAATAGTAGGTGATTATCCTCCCGACGGAAACTTCCTGGTAAAGGAAATATAGTGAGATTATCGAGAAGATGAACCCGATTACGCTCCATGTGTCGGCTAGTTTCTCCACTCTAAGCTTAGTGCCTGCAAGATAGGCAATCGGAGTGGTTACTGCAAACAGAACCAGAATATCTATTGGCCATGTTAGGATCATTTCTCAAGCCCCCGCAATAATCTTGGCTACGGCCTCCGCTGCCGGGTATACGATTTGTAGTGGTGCAAAGGCAAATATCCCGAAGGCAACCGTGAGGAATGTCAATATTGACATCGGTAGAAGCATACTTAATGGGGCCTCTTTTGTGTTGGTCAGAGTCTCGGGGCACTCTCCGAAGAATACAAGTTTTACCATTCTAAGATAGTAACCTGCAGTCACTATCGTCGCTGCAATAGCAAGTGCCGCAAGAATCGTGTAGCCCGCCTTGAATCCTCCCGCGAAGATCATCCACTCGCTGGCGAATCCGCCGAAAGGTGGGGTTCCCGCTATGGACAGCCCGCCGCACAAGGTGGCTATGGCGGTAATGGGCATTTTCTCAGCTAGACCTCCTAGCTTGGTTATGTCCCGGATTCCGGTGGAGTATATTATCGCCCCTGCACTCATGAAGAGGAGTGACTTTGCAACGCCGTGAGTTATTACATTGAATAGCCCTCCGCTGAGGCCGAGGGTCGTCAGGCTCATTATGCCGAAGAGTATGTAGCCAACTTGACTCACACTGCTGTACGCCAGCATTCGTTTGATGTCCGTCTGTGCGAAAGCCATTAGTCCACCCCAAAGCATCGCTGCAACTGCAAGGACGCTGAGAGCATAGGCTACCTTGACTAACTCTGAGGGAAAGAGGGTTAAGGTCATCCGGATTATTGCATAAGCCCCGGTTTTGATCATCACGCCACTAAGCAGTACACTTATCGGCGTGGGAGCTTCCGCATGGGCGTCCGGAAGCCAAGTATGCAACGGAAAAACAGCAAATTTCACCGCGAATCCAATGAACATTAGAGTCATTATCACTCTTAGAGTCCCAGCAGCAACTTCACTTAATTTTTGGGGCAAATCAATCAGATTGAAAGTCCCGGTGACTGAGTAAGTCAGCAGTATCCCGAATATGAGACAAGCTGCACCTGCATGCGTGAACATGAAGTACTTGAAACCCACTATCCTCGGCCTTCCAGTTCCCCAGTAAGCTATCAGGAAATAGGATGGGATCAACATGAGTTCCCAGAACAGATAGAACAGTATCAAATTAGCAGATAGAACAACCCCGATCATCCCTGCTACAAACATCAACAAGGCACTGAAGTACATCTCTTGGTTGTGTTCATGACCCATGTACGCTATCGAGTAGATTGCCGCCAACATCGAGATGCCTGAGATAAGGACCGAGATAGCCAAACTGAGATAGTCTTGCATGAAGATTACGTCAAGCTTGAATAGTCCTATCCAAACACCATAGTTCTCAATCAGCCTACGTCCTGTTGACACGGTCCCCCAAGAGAACGCGAGCAAGCCTGTTGATATCGCAAGGGCAGCAGCCGCGAGCAGGCCATTCCCAACTCTACCAATTCTTTTTCCAGCTACGAAGCACAACGGAGCCGTTCCCATCGGCACAAGGATTGCCAGCAGCATGTCAAGACCAGTAATTCCTGCCAAGTCATATCACCATCCAATCAAGACCATCGCGATTATGAAGAATCCTACCAAGCCAAACAAGAGCGCCGACATGTTGTAGCTCAGGACTCCAGTGTGGGAAGGCCGGAAGCTTTGACTTAATCGCTGGGCTCCGTCGGAGACTACATAATTCAAACGGTCAATTATCCCGTTTTCTATGGCACCGTAGATCCAACTGCAAAGTCTCGGGAATGCCCCGAGGAAAACGGCATAATATATTCTGTCGAAATAGTAACCTTCTGAGAGTAGCTTATGTATTGGACTTAAGGGACCCGCCGTGAAGCGAAGCGGAGAAACGCTCTTTCTGAAGTAGACCAAATAGGCTAGAATTGCGCCCAGCAATAGAGCCGTTAGCGATAGGCCCATGGGGATCAGTTGCAGCCCAATTTCGTGTTCGATTCCCAAGTATCTTAAGAAAGGCTTTTCTAGGAATCCGGAAACGGCTGCTGCTATTGCCAAAATGACTAGTGGAACGGTCATTAAATATGGAGACTCGTGCAGGTGGTGACTTTCCTTATGCTCCGAGGTTTTTCCGAAGAAAACCAAGTAGAGCCATCTGAAGCTGTATGCGGCTGTGCAGAGGCTTGTAAGGAAGACAAGAACAAGCGGGATGTACAAATGCTGTTCAAAAACAGCCGCCACGATCAGATCTTTGCTCCAGAAACCATTGAAAGGGGGAACTCCTGAGAGCGACAGTATTCCGACCAAGCTCGTAACGAATGTTATCGGCATATACCTTCTCAACCCGCCCATTTCTCTCATGTCAGTTGTCCCCACTGCGAGCATTACTGAACCAGCGCACAGAAAGAGAAGGGCTTTGAACAGTGCGTGACTCATAACATGGAATTGGCTTGCGAACCATCCAGTCTCAGACCCAATTCCTAGCGCTGTGATCATAAGACCAAGTTGACTGATTGTGGAATATGCAAGGACCCGTTTTATGTCCACGGCGACTATCGCCATTGTCGCGGTCAGAAGGGCGGTTATAGCGCCAATATAGACTACTGTTGTCAACCACTCATGCATTCCTACGAACAAGGTGAAGGTCCTGGCCGTTAGGTACACTCCTGCTTTGACCATTGTGGCAGCGTGGATAAGGGCACTAACAGTTGTCGGCCCCTCCATCGCGTCAGGAAGCCAGATCTGTAATGGAAACTGAGCCGACTTGCCTATGGCGCCGCCGAAGATCAATATTGATGCTGGCACCATCATAGACATGGCTACACGGCCGGCCTCCACAGCCGCCTTCGAATCCAGAAAACTGAAGGACCCTGTCTGACTAAAGAGTACAAGAATTCCTACAAGCATCATTATGTCCCCGGCTTTCGTCACGATGAATGCTTTGATCCCTGCTCTGGAGGCGCTCTCTTTCTTGTACCAGAAACCTATCAAAGCGTAGGAGCAGAGGCCGACTATCTCCCAGAACATGAATAGTTGGAGAAAATTGTCAGCCATCACAAGACCATTCATGCCACCAATGAAAAAGAGGATGAAGAAGTAGTACCTGTTCAAGCCTTTTTCGTGAGCCATGTAACCGAGCGAGTACAGAACTATCAGCGAGCCAATGCAAGAAGCGACATTAGACATGAAGACGCTGAGTGGATCTTGTAAGACACCCGCCTTCAAACCAATTTGCGGAATCCAAGGAAAAACCAGATCTTTAGCCTCGCCGTGAATGCCAAGTACTTGCGGGATCATCGATACGGCGTAGGCGGCGCCCACGAAAGCCACTAAAACAGCAAACCAATTCCTCAGTTTTCCATTTACCGCACCGATTACTGGCACCAGAATTGCACCCACAAGGGGGATTACCCAGACAAGCAGAGGTGCGTACTCATCATAGGGAAGCATCTGTTCTTACCACCTTAACCTCTTTAGTTCTCTAACGTCCAGCGTCTTGTAGTGCCTGTACGCGTGAACTGCGATTGTCAAAGCAACAGCCACAACACATGCACCGATTACTATTGACATTATGGCAAATGTATGACCTAGGGGGTCTACCTCTCCAGGTTTTCCATACGCTGATAGTGCGATGAAGTTCAGATTTGCTGCACTCGTAAGAATTTCTATTCC
This sequence comes from Candidatus Bathyarchaeota archaeon, assembly GCA_026394315.1. Lineage (GTDB taxonomy): Archaea > Thermoproteota > Bathyarchaeia > 40CM-2-53-6 > RBG-13-38-9 > JAPKYM01. The sequence goes on from JAPKYM010000033.1 coordinate 6,930, forward strand.
GATTATCAGTTTTATCATGTTACGTTTTACAGCCAGGCAATACATTCCTACAACGAAGAGTACAAATGAAGTTGTTAGATAGTATGCAACAGGAATCATGTTTAGTATTCCTCCTTCCCAGGTCGTAACATCGCGATGCAGCCAGCAGCAGCTCCGAAAACCAAGGCGGCTTGAACGATAAGATCCAGAGTTCTATTAACCCAGAGGTATCTGGATGTTGATTGGCCTACATTTGAGGTGACCTCAACCAATTCAGAGCTGAATCGTGAAAACGTGTTGAGTTCAAACAAATTCCTGGGTACCACCCATAAGAAGGCTATCAAGAGTAAGATCGATACCACCAATCCACAGAAACTGATCTTGTCTTTGTATCCTTCCTTGATGGCCAAATCTACTTCCTCCTTGTCAACATAACTGCTGCAACGAAGAGAACTACCACGGCACCTGCATAGACAAGAATCTGGAACACGGCTACGTAGGGAGCGTTGAGAATCCAGAAGAGAGCTCCGAGCGAAATTGCCATAGCCGCCAAGGATAGGACGGTGTGAAGGAGATCTTTGAGTTCTACGGTCAGGATCGCGAAAATGCACGAGGCGATCATGAGACTGAGTTGGACAATTTCTTCTAGCATGAAGACTCCCCTTCACGAAGACTTCGGCCGCTTGTATTCAATCACTAGGGCGGCTTTTTCTGCACCCGCTAGGTCGTAAGTCGTCTCTTGGATTATTGCGGATCTTGGACATGTCTCGACACATTGACCACAGAATACGCATCTTGTGATGTACCATTTCATATCACAGGTAGGTCCCTTGCCCACCATCTCTAGTGCGAACGCTGGGCAGTCACGGATGCATAGGCCGCATCCTATGCATTTCGTTATGTCAATAACTACTTTCCCTCTTGAACCGGGTATGGAATCGTATTTCTCAAATGGGTATAGCAGGGTTGCGGGTTTCTTCGCCAGACTCTTCACGAGTTCATTTTGCATTGCCAATCTTGATTCACCCTATCAAAAACTCAGCCATCCTAACAGAAGCTCAAGCATCACTATTTGAAGGATTGACAGTGGAACTAGGTATTTCCAAGATCCGCTCACCATCTGATCGATTCTGAATCGTGCAAAAAGCGCTCTCAAGTTAGAGAAAATCAGAACGAGAACCAGGGTCTTTATCATGAACCAAGCTATCCCAGGTATTATTGGGATGGGACCAGTCGGGCCGCCCAAGAATAGGGCTGTCACAAGACCCGAGGCGAGAACCAGCTCAAGGTCTAGAGCAAGTCTGATAAGGGCAAGTTTCCTTCCGCTGAATTCTGTTTGCCAACCTGCCACGATCTCGGTCTCAGCTTCAGGTATGTCGAACGGGATTCGCTCGAGCTCTGCCAGAAAGGCAACTATCACTATTCCAAAACCGAGGGGATTCAGGAGAATCGCCCATAACCCGTGTGAGGCTTGCCATTGGACGATCTTGCTTACTGAAAGTGATCCTGCGAGGATTGCTGGGCCCATGAATGACACGGCCATAGGAACTTCGTATCCTAGCGCCTGGAGAGCAGCTCTCATGCCTCCTAGGGTGCTGAAGATATTTGTTGAGCTCCATCCTCCCAAGAAAGCAAGGATGGCAATCAATGTCATCAAAAATATTATGAAGATTAGATCTCCCTCAAAAGAGGCGAGGGCCCAAGTACCGGTTATCGGTATCATGAAGAGTGCGGTCAAGGGCATGGTCAGTATCAGTACTGGTACAGCCCTGAAGATCTGTTTGTCCACCGCTGAAGGTTCTATATCCTCTTTGGCCAGGAGTTTTATCAGGTCAGCTACGGGCTGGAGTATTCCCCTTGGACCGGTGTATATCGGCCCGTACCGGTTCTGGAGCTTGGCGTAAAATCTTCTGTCCACCCATTGGTAGAAGAGCGCTATGACGACGAGGAAGATTATACCTGGGTATATCAGAGTACTAAGAAGAGCTAGGAGGCCTACTTCCCACGCCATTTCAAGGAATACCTCCTCAGCTCGTCTCGCGACCATTGCCAGCTTTTCGCGGAGTTTACTTCTGTAAAAGTCATCCTGTCCGTGCAACTCATGCACGGGTCTATTGCCGCTAGAACTATGGGTATGTCAGCAATATATCCCCCCTTGATCATGGCGCCAACAGCAGGCCAATTCGCCAAAGTAGGAGCCCTTACCTTGTATCTTTCTGGCTTGTCCGTTCCATTAGATTTCAGGTAATGTATGTCTTCACCCCTGGGGGCTTCTACCATGCTTACATTCTCACCTGCGGGCACACCCCTTGGAAGCCGTACTGCGATGGGCCCTGAGGGAAGGTGCTCCAAAGCATAGTTCAAGATCTTTATCGACTCTAGTATCTCGTCCACCCTTACGAGGACCCTTGATGCGACATCACAGCCATCGTATGTAATAACGTCAAATGGAGTCTCGTCATAGGCCGAATATGGATCGTCTCTTCTGACATCCCTTTTTATTCCGCTTGCCCGAAGAGTCGGCCCGACAGCGCACAAGGCCACGGCATCCTGGGGTTTTAGTACACCAACTCCTACGGCTCGCTTCATCAAGGTCCTTTCCTTCGGGATCATTGCTTTGTAGTAGTTGGTGCGCTCTTTCAGAAGTTTCATGCCTTTGCGTATACGACTGATCATTTCCGAGGTTAGGTCGCGCCTTACACCACCTATTGTGTTTGATGCATGAAGCACCCTGTTGCCTGTTGTAAGCTCCATTAGATCTAAGACAACTTCGCGGTCTCGCCACGCGTACATGAAGAGCGTGTCCCACCCTACCTCATGGCCGGCAACTCCAACCCACAGGAGGTGGCTATGTATCCTTTCGAGCTCGGCAATTATGGTTCGAATATAATCTGCCCTCCGTGGGATCTCGATGTCGATCAGTGCTTCAACGTTGTTGACGTAGCATAACTGATGTGCCATCGCGCAGATCCCACAGATCCTCTCGACCAGATAAAGTCCTTGAGTGTAGGTTCTGGCCTCGAAGGCCTTCTCACCACCTCTATGGACATATCCCAGCCTAATCTTTACATCAACTACTCGTTCACCGTCGACGGTGAACATGAAGTTCTCTGGTTCCTTCAGAGCTGGATGTTGCGGACCAAAAGGTACAGAGAATGTATTTTCACTCAAGTTTTTCACCAAGTGCCTTGGCGATTTCATTCTTTATCGCGTCAGTCTTCCATTCCTTTCTCATGGGGTATACATTTTCTGGCCAACCGTCAGGAAGAATCAGGTGTGTGAGGTCCGGGTGGCCTTCAAAGATCACTCCAAACATCTCGTAGACTTCGCGCTCATATAGCTCCGCTCCAGGAATCATCGGTACAATTGTGGGAAGTTTGGGTTCGGTCTTTGGCGTGTCGGCCCTAAGATTCATAGTAATCTCCCCGCCTATGAGGTGGTAATAAACGGCAATATCTTTTCCGAGATCAACTGCCGTGATGGTTGCCAAGTGTCTCAGGCCGTGACTTTCCATAAGGAACTTGACAGAATCCGTGAGAGCCGAGGGCGAGACTGTTGCGAAGATGCGACGGGGTTTCTGGATTCTAGCGGTCAGAAGACTTTGGCCAAGCTTCGCCTTTAGAGCCTCGACTATCTCTTGTTCTTTCTTGTTCTCAGACATTTGAGTATCAGCTTTTCGAGATCTTCTGGAGTAGTTTTACAGCGCCATCTATGATTGCTTGAGGCCTTGGTGGACATCCGGGAACGTATACGTCAACGGGAATGGCCTTGTCCGCTCCCTCATGGACATTGTAGCATTGTTGGAAGACCCCACCAGAACAGGCACAACTGCCAAGCGCCAGAGTAAACTTGGGATCTGGAATTTGATCGTAGATTCGCCTCAGTCGTGGGTAGATCTGTCTTGTTACGGTTCCCGTCACTAGCATAACATCGGCATGTCTTGGACTTCCGCGAAGAATCATTCCGAATCTCTCTATGTCATACCTCGGCATGAGAGAAGCCAAGATCTCGATGTCGCATCCGTTACATCCTCCAGCGTTGAAGTGAAAGACCCAAGGGGATTTTATTCTTGACCATTTGACAAGGTTCATCTGTGTCAACCTATACGACTCTTGAGCATTGGAAGAAGGAGTATCACTGCTAGTAGAGTTATTGTTGCATACAAGGCAGGCATCAAACCGGGGCTTCCCAAGCTAGTTGCTAGCATGAATGCCAATATGTCAAAGACAAGGAAAAAGACGGCATAAATGAAAAACCGCTCAACATTTACTTGAAGCTTCTCTGCAGGCAATTCTTCACCGCAAGCATATTGAGCGAGCTTGCCCTGCGTCTTGGTTCCTTTAGCAGAAATCCTGCCTCCGTAGAAGTATAGCAAGAGTGAAGTTGCTAGGGAAATGATGAGCACAAACGGAAGTGACGTGAAGAGTTCTCGCCACATCTGAGACAACACTCGCTTTTGGCATCTGTGAATGTTGGCAAGTGAATATTGAAGTGGTATTTATTCTCTTCCGTGTCAGTGGCAAGACTGTAAGCTTCGGATTATTATGAACCATGATGAACTGAGATTCGGTCAAACTGCAATCAAATATCAGATGGAATGCACTGAATCTCTATTTTACCACTAGTCTCATTCCCACTCGATTGTGGCTGGAGGTTTGTTGGTTATGTCGTAGACGACACGTACCACCTCCGGAATCTCATTCGTCAACCGGGAGGAAATCCTCTCCATGAGTTCATGTGAAAGATAGGGGAAGCTCGCGGTCATACCATCAATACTCTCGACTGCCCTGATGGCCATGGTGTATCCATAGACTCTTGCGTCACCTTTTACGCCGGTACTTTTTGTGTCAGTCATAACTGCGAAGTATTGCCAGAGACTGCGTTTGAGACCAGCCTTCTCAATCTCTTCGGTAACTATTCTGTCCGCTCTCTTGAGTATCGACAACTTCTCTTCAGTTACTTCGCCAATCACTCTTACTGCCAGTCCAGGTCCTGGAAACGGCTGTCTAGCCCAAATCTCACTGGGTAGGCCAAGTCTCTGGGCGATCATTCTAACCTCATCTTTGTAGAGGTCCCTTATCGGCTCAACTATTGCCCTGAAGCTTGTAACATCTGGCAGGCCTGCCACGTTGTGGTGAGTTTTGATCTTTTCAGAGTGCTTCTTGAATCCTGATTCTATTCTGTCAGGATATATTGTACCTTGTATAAGATAGTCAGCTTTGATCTCCTTGGCTACGCGTTCAAATGAACGTATGAATTCCTCTCCGATTATCTTTCGTTTTTCTTCGGGGTCTGTTACATTCCGAAGTCGATTCAGAAATCTGTCCTTCTCGTCTAGTACGAGGAGGTTCATTTCGAACTTGCCAAAAATAGACTTAACGGCTTCGGGTTCATCCGTTCTTAGAAAGCCGTGATCTATTAGCACGGCATTCAGGTTCTTGCCGATGGCCTGTGAGGCAATGGCTGCGGCTACGCTCGAATCTACACCTCCACTTAGCGCCACTATTGCCCTATCTTGGCCGACAATTCCCTTCACCTCTCTGACAGCTTTCTCAACATAGTCTCCGACTAGCCAGTTGGGCTTGCATCTACACATGTCAAATATGAAAGACCTCAGCGTGAGTGTCCCTTTTTCGGTGTGAACAACTTCTGGATGCCACTGTAGTCCAAATATTGGAAGCGATCTGTGTCTGAAAGCTGCAACCGGTGTACTCTCTGAGTGAGCGAGCACTTCATATTCTTTTGGAAGTGAGAATACCGCATCGCCGTGGCTCATCCAGACTTTCTCAGTCTTGCCCTGACCTTGCAGAATGGCGATTGGGTTGTCGATTGTCACATATGTAATTCCGTACTCGTTCTTCTCTCCAGGTTTGACATGCCCATTGGCCTCTTTAGCTATTAATTGATGGCCATAACAGATTCCTAGAATTGGCAGACTGGTTTCAAGTATCCTTGGGTCGAAATTTGGAGCATCATCTCTATAGACGCTTGATGGCCCCCCAGAAAGGATGAGCCCCTTCACATTAGTATGAGGCAAAATTGATGAGATCTCTTCAATTCTCAGGTCACATGGGACGACTTCAGAGTATACCTTTTGTTCTCTTATTCTTCGAGTGATTAAATGTGCGTACTGTCCGCCAAAGTCCAGGACAAGTATAGTGTCTGGCCCTTCTCTTTGCTCATTCATAAGCTTGCCCTGACATTTGATAGTGTTATGTAGTTAACCTTTACACTATCGTTAAGTAGTAAAAAGTGTAAAGTATAGATCGTATTACTTTGACATTGAATCAAGAGCTGGCAGTAGATCCGGCTATTGTGAAGTGGTTGAGCTATTACCCCTCGAGTGTTCGGTTGAATCTGCTGTACAAGTTTGGCCGCTTCTACAGGTTTCTTCAGGGTGTTGAGCGTTTTCAAGGTTTGACTCCTAGTCAGCTCATTGAGTTTCAATCTAATGCTGAGAAGAAAGAGCATTATGTTTTGCTTGATGCGTTGCAGGACTATATTAAGAGTCTGAATGGAACGTTCAAGAGTCTAACTACTGAGTATGCGAGTTGCAAAAGTTTCTTCAAGAAGAACCGGGCAGCGTTGCCGGATGATGACTTTAAGATTAATGCGAAGAAGCCGCCTAATCAGGGCCGACTTGACGTTGACACGATC
>JAPKYM010000028.1 GCA_026394315.1 Candidatus Bathyarchaeota archaeon
TGCTGTTGAATTTATCTGATCTTTGCGCATGCTACAAGAGGTCGAGGCAATCCAAAAGCCCTTATTTGATCAGCTTTCAATTTGGTCACCAGGTGTTCATGTCAAGGGGTGGAGCGAGAAGTGGAGATAGTCTCGGGAAGATTCTCGGGCAAGACGGCGATGATAACGAATGCTTCTGGCAGCGTCGGCCTGGCTGCTGCGCGCCTTTTCCACAGCGAGGGCGCCAATGTTGTAATGAATGATGCCAGAAAAGAGCTCACAACTGCACTCGCAAAGAAGTTGGGCTCAAGAGTTATGGCAACGCATTCTGACCTTTCTAGGGCTGAAGCCGGTATGCAACTGGCGCAGATGACCATCGAAAAGTTTGGCTCCATAGACGTGTTGATCTGCAATGAAATGCCGATTGAAGAGAAACCGGTTGAGGATATCACGCCCGAGGATTGGGACTGCATAACGGATCAAAGCTTGACAGTAATCTTCCACGCCCTCCAGGGAGTCTATGAATTCTTCAAGAGCAGAATGGCCGGAAGTGTAATCCTAGTTTCCTCGTCAGCAGCAAGAAGTGGATGTCGTGGTGTCGTGGGCTATACTTCAATGATGGGCGGCGTTCTGGGCCTAATGAAATCCATCTGTAGAGAATGGTCAAGGTGGGGCGTAACATGCTCAGCAGTCTGCCTCGGACCGATATCTGAACAAGACCAAGGGCTGAGTTCAAAATTGAAGGAACAATTTGCCCATACCCAGGTTGAGTTGGCGAACAAGAATGTCACCCCTGAACAGGTCGCCAAGATAATCCTATTTCTTGCGTCAGAGGACGGCAAGCCGATAAACGGTCAGGCCATAAACATCGACTACGGGCTAAACATCTACGATTTCTGAGGTGAGATTGACGAAACGTCTCGAAGGCAAAGTGGCGATAGTGACCGGTTCGGGAAGAGGGATAGGCGAGAGCATCGCTAGAATCCTAGCTGGCGAGGGTGCCGCAGTGCTAGTCAACGATGTGGAAAAGGAAGTTGCAGAAGCTGCAGCTGAGGAGCTTAAGAAGCTCAATGTGAATGTTGCTGTTTCCGCAGGTATACCCGAAGGTGATGTGACTAACGAGCTCAGCTGCAAAGGAATGGTAGAGAAAGCCAAGAGTGAGCTCGGAGGCCTCCACATCCTAATCAACAACGCTGGAACGACAAAAGACAAAGTCATACACAAAATGGATGACCAAATGTGGAAGCTTGTCCTGGATGTCAATCTGAAAGGGCTGTTTCTCATGACCAAGGCGGTCTACCCCCACTTCAAGAAACAACGTTATGGGAAGATCGTCAATTTGTCCAGTATGGCAGGACTCGGAAGCAATCTCGGTCAAGCCAACTATGCAACGTCGAAAGCGGCAGTCATCAGCCTGACGAAGTCGACCGCAATGGAGTTGGCTCCGTACAATGTCTGTGTCAATGCAATTGCTCCGGGGATCATCGATACCCGACTTACTAGAGCTATGCCTGAAGAGAAGTGGAATCAAATTACCGCTGCAATACCCATGGGTATCGGCGCCCCGGAAAACGTCGCGCGTGTAGTGCTTAGTCTATGCTCAGAGGATTTCGATTACGTTACTGGCCAACTCATTGTCGTAAGTGGTGGACTGATTATTTGATGCGCGTTCAGACCACTAATGACATAAATCAGTAATTGCTCTTCTATACCTCATGGAAGGTACCCTACTAGTCAGCGAAATCATGAGCAAGAATGTTAGGACCGTTAGGCCAAACTCGACTGTCACGGAAATAGTTCGGAAAATGAATAAGTTCGAGATTGGTTCTGTGGTGGTTGTCGAGGGAGAGAAGCCGGTCGGGATAATCACTGAGAGGGACATACTCCGGCGTGTTCTAGAGGTTACGTTAGCTTCAGAGGCTCTGAAGGCCAAAGAGATAATGTCTGCGCCCCTGATTACCGTCAGCGATCAAAGCACAGTTGATGAAGCCGCTAGGATTATGGTTGACAAGCGAATAAAGAAAATGCCTGTCGTCCATGAGGGTAAGCTCGTTGGCATAGTGACTTCCACTGATGTTATGAGAAGCCACGCCCGCGCGTAAAATCTTGACCCAGTCATTTTGAGTCTAAATAAGAATCTAGGCTGTCGGAAAATTGATACAAATTTGTTTAAAACACCATCTGGAGAATTATGGGTGAGTCTGCGATTTGCAATTCTACACAGTTCGCTGCAAA
>JAPKYM010000338.1 GCA_026394315.1 Candidatus Bathyarchaeota archaeon
CTTTGGGCAGGTGATAGCATACGTGACAATTGATGGCAACAACATGGCATTGCATCTCAGAGAGAAAATACTCGCCTCGTTGGAGTGTCTTGGTATCGATGGGGGTGAAATAATGACTACTGACACGCACGTCGTTAACGGGCTTGTTCCAGCAAGGCTTGGCTACCATCCTGTAGGAGAGGCAATGGATCACAACGTAGTAATTGATCTTGTTAGGGCCACTGTTGAAAGGGCCAAACAGGACCTAGAGGAGGCTACGGTCTCGGCGTCCTCAGGGAGTGTTAGGGTGAAGAGCCTGGGGTCCAAGTCTCTTGAGAGTCTCCTGTCTTTCATGTATGGGGTTGCTAAGCTAGTGGCACTGTATATGTTGATGCTATTTCTTGGTTCGAACCTTGTTGGACTCATGATCATTCGCTAAGTGGTATGTCGTTTGAGTCTTCACTATATGCAGCTTCCCCGCGAAGTGATAGTTGGAAATGGCATTATGCGATCATTGGGTGAAGTCTGCGAAAAGCTCGGCTTCAAAGGAAACGTTCTGATAATGACTGGCCCAAAGATGATTAGTCTGGCTCAAGGAGATGTGACGGACTCACTGAAGGAAGCATCTTTCTCTGTGAGCTACTTCACAGTCAAATCCGCAACAATGGAATCTGTAAAGATGGCTGAGGAAAGGATCAAGCAAGTGAGACCATCAATCGTGATAGGGCTGGGAGGCGGAAAGGACATAGACATAGCAAAGCTCTCCTCAGCCAACAGGAGAGCGCCTTTCATAAGTGTGCCAACAACCGCATCTCACGATGGCATAGCAAGTTCTCATGCATCGATCAAAGGGCTCGATAAACCTTATTCCCTCAGAGGCCAAGCGCCTTTGGCAATAATTGCTGATATTTCAGTAATCTCGAAGTCACCATACAGGCTGATTGCGAGCGGCTGCGGGGACGTCGTTGCCAAATATACTGCCGTAAGAGATTGGAGGCTTGCTCACAGAGTCAAAGGGGAATACTTCGGTGATTATGCCGCGGAACTGGCACTTATGAGTGCAAGACTAGTGATGAGAAATGCAGGCTCGATAAGAAAGCTCGGCGAGAACGCTGTCAGAACCGTCGTCGAGGCTTTGATAAGTTGTGGTGTTTCAATGAGCATAGCTGGAAGCAGCAGGCCCTGCAGTGGTTCCGAGCACATGTTCAGTCACGCCCTTACTATGATGGCGCCCAAGCCCGCCCTTCACGGTGAACAGTGCGGCGTGGGAGCGATAATGAGTGCTTGCCTTCAAAAGGCGAATTGGGAGTTACTCAGGCAAGTACTACAAAAGATTGGGGCTCCTACAACTTCTTCGGAGCTTGAAATAGAAAATAAATTCATAGTAAAAGCCCTCACAATGGTTCATAAGGTTAGGCCTGAGAGGTACACCGTATTTGGAGAAAGAGGTCTTACAGCCTCTCAGGCTGAGAGACTTGCAAGAAAGTCGGGCGTCATATAGTCAAAAGAATCTGGTCCTAGGTCCTCGGGAACTAGGGGCTAGCTAGTGTTTCAGTACTTCTGACGCCTTTCATGGCATTTATCTGGGCCGTTATGGACTTCAGTTCTTTGTACTCTGAGACTTCCATGAGAGCTATTATGTCCCATCTTCCGTAGACCATGTATGTCTTCCGTACCTGCTTGAACTTCTTAACCTCTGATAACGTGTCCTCGATCCTTGTTGGTATTGTCTTAATCAAAACGCAAGCATTCAACATTGGTTCTCACCCTCAGATCTTCATCTCCGGCAGAGTTTCAGTGAATACTACCCCGCCAATCTTGCCCATCTTCATTACGGTAGACCCGAGAGTCTCGTAATCCGGGATCTCAATATCTACAACGACATCATATCTGCCTAAGACCGCCATAACGTTCTTTGTTTCCTTGAATTGCTTCATGCGGTCCACTACCTCATCGAATCTTCCACGTTCGGTCCTTATCAGAATGCAAGCCGAGATCATATATTCATCCTCTCTATCGTTGCTTGAGCAACTATAAAACCGCTTTCCTTGCCAAGGATTTATCTTCCGTGTGCCGTTATCGGCTGCTCGTAGAACTGCACTCAAGGCATGAATCTGGAGTAATTTCAGAAACACTAGGTGGCGTCTTGAGAAAAGCCATATCTCTTCATGCATAGGAATGAGGCATCAAGGGTATGGAGCAGCACATGCCAAGATTCAGAAGGATACGAGAGCAAGACTTCCTCGAGATTATGCGTTTGGCTGAGTCATGTGATCCCATCCCTCTCGAGAGAGACTCGATATACCACTTGTTTACACGCCACTTTGGAGATACTTGCTTTGTCGCAGTTGATAAAGGGAGAATTGTAGCATTTCTCTTGGGTATTATTTCGCAAACCAACCGCCGAATTGGTTATGTACATAACATCTGCGTCGATCCTAATTGGCGAAGAAGAGGAATAGGTAGAAGACTCTATCAGCGCTTCATGTCTAAGATCGTAGATCAAGGGTGCAGAAGAGTATTCTTGATAGTAAATCCCGCAAACATAGTCTCGATCGAGTTCCACAAGAGGCTGGGTTTTAGAGAATGTCTAGATGATGAGCTTGTTGAATTGGGTGATGTGAAGGCCATTAGAGACTACAACGGTCCCGGCAAACACATGGTAGTACTCTGGAGAGTTGCAAGTAGTTGATATCAATGGTTGGACAATCAGGTGATAAGGTGGTTTTCGTCACCAGTAATCCAAACAAAGTGCTTGAAGTAAGGGGAAGTCTGGGAGAATACGGAATCACGTTCGAGCATCTGAATCTGAGATATCCTGAAATCCAGTCAGATTCTCTTCATCAGATAGCTTCGGCAAGCGCTAGGTATCTTTACAGGAGACTGAAGTGCCACCTGTTCGTTGAAGACTCTGGAATCTTCGTGGATTCGTTGAACGGTTTTCCTGGGCCATACTCTTCATATGTTCAGAAGACTATTGGCAATCCAGGAATACTGAAGCTTATGGAATCAGTTCCCTGCAGAGGTTCAAGATTCGAATCAGTCGTAGCATACATCAAATCAGCTGATGATCTTCATCTTTTTTCGGGAATAGTAGAAGGGAGCATCTCCAAAAAGATGAAGGGGAAGGAGTGGGGGTTTGACCCGATATTCATTCCCCTTGGGTCAACTCAGACTTATGCTGAAATGGGCATCGAGGCGAAGCAGAGACTTTCCCATAGACGTGCTGCTATCGAGAGGCTCGCAATATGGATGACCAGAAAAGTATCAAAAAGATAGAGTCAAAGCCTCTCGCCAGAGTACCTGCCTCTGCACTCGATCTCTCTCACCTTCTTCAGGACTCTCAAGGAAGATTGGTTGCCAACGATTTTCTCGTATCCAGACAGGATTGCCATCATGGCCTCCTGCGAATGAAAATGATGTGTACTGTCAAGCACCCTCTTCATTAGATGAAGGTCGACTCCCATGTCTTCCTCATTGTGTGAGTGAAAACTCAGGCCAAAGTCTATCAGGACTACCTTGTCTTCCTCTAGGCGGATCATGTTTGAAGTAGTCAGATCCCCGTGTATGAGTGATGCTCTATGAAGTTGCCCTATATGCATTCCAATGCCTTCACATAGCTTCACCCGATCTTGGTGATTCAACTTGTCAAGTATCTCTTTGACTCTTGGCCCCTGTACATACTCCATGACTAGTGTTGCATTATCCATGTCAACAAAGTAGACAAGAGGCGTCGGCACCGCTGCCTTTTTCGCTTCGTGTAAGTTCTCAGCTTCGCGTATGGTTCGAGAAGTCCGCAATCTATAGTCCAAGCTCGGATGTCGGTAAGCTTTCGGCATTCTTACTTTGAACATTGCCGTATTTCCTGTCAACAACATAGAATCTCGTATCATGATCCTTCGCGACCGATTCGAGCATGGATTGAAACCTCTTGTTTGCGGCGACCCCACCAGTAAGTAATAGCTCTTTTTTCTCGGTATGAGCTAGCGCTCGCTCGGTTGCCTCAGCCATCATTGAAAACGCGACTTCCTGAAGGGAGAAGCAGAGGTCAGGTAGCGCCGCCCCTTTACCATATGCGCGTAATGATGCAGACAGTAGACCTGAGAAGGCTACATCATTACCCTTAACTGTATAGGGTAAGTCGATGAAGTCCCCTCCGCTTTCTGACACTCTCTCAATTTCTGGCCCTCCAGGCGTCGCCAGGCCCGTCTCCCTTGCGAACATGTCGAAGAGGTTACCGATCGTAATATCCTCCGTCTCGCCACAAATTCGCCATCTTCTAGCAGCAAAGGCTGTGATAGCACTGTGGCCGCCAGAAACAAGAACCACTAACGGGTCTAATGCCCCAGTAGTCAAGCACGCGATCTCAATATGTGCCAAAGCGTGGTTGACCGGCACCAGAGGCTTGTGAAGATAGACTGATAAGGCTCTCGCCACCGTTGCACCAACCCTTAGACAAGGACCCAAGCCGGGTCCGCATGCAAAGGCTATCACGTCTAGATCTCTTGGCCTTATTCGCGATTTCTTCAAAGCCTCAAGGATGACCTCATGTGCTTTACTGTTGTGGTGTTGCGCTGCTTCACTCGGGTGTATCCCCCTACCAAGTGGGGGTACGTAGGCGGCTTTTGCGTCTGAACAGATGACTCCTTCGCCTGAAGCAACTGCAGCTCCGAAGGTATGTGCTGTGGATTCGATCCCAAGGCAGAAAGGGTGTCTCATCGATTTTCTCCATCTGATTATCTGTAACGTCTGATAAATCAATTCAAATTATCTGGAAAGGTTAAAGTAAACGCTGTCTTCAATAAGGTAGCCACTCAGATTTTGAGATGAGACATATTGGCAGGTCCTCCAGTCCAACCTGAAATCAACATAGGTACTCTGGGTCATGTTGACAATGGTAAGAGCACTCTAGTTGAGGCCTTAACTGGTGTCTGGACCGCAAAGCATTCAGAGGAGCTGAGAAGGGGTATTACAATAAGGATTGGGTATGCTGACGGCTATTTCTACAAATGTGCCTCACACAGAGGGGTGACGGCTTTCTGTGCCAAGCAGACTTGTCCAAACTGCGGTTCAGAGACCAAACTGTTGCGGGGTGTAAGTTTCATTGATTGTCCTGGACACCATAGTCTCATGGTTACAATGCTCGCGGGAGCTGCGCTAATGGATGGGGCGCTCTTTGTCGTTGCAGCAGACGCCAAATTCCCCCAGGCCCAAGATCGTGAGCACCTGCTGGCAGCGGAGATGGCTGGAATCCAGAAGCTGATAATCGTACAGAACAAGATAGACGTAGTCGATCGGCAACGTGCCATTGAGAACATGGGTGAAATTCAGGAATTTGTAAAGGACAGGCCTGCAGAGAAGTCGCCTATAATACCTGTTTCAGCTCAGCATGGTGTCAACGTCGATTTGCTTATAGAAGCGATTGAGAAGGAGATTCCAACTCCCAAGAGGAACCCCTCAGCATCGCCTCAAATGTACGTTCTCAGATCTTTCGATATCAACAAGCCGGGCACTAAGGTTGAGCAACTGCGCGGTGGGGTCTTAGGTGGGTCTATAGTTCAAGGAGCCTTTCGTCGTGATGACACGATAGAGATAAGGCCTGGCTTGAGAATTGAAAGCGGCGGCAAGACCTCCTATCAGCCGATATTTACAAGGGTACAAAGCGTTCATGTGAGCCAAGGTGACGTCGAAGAAGCCGGCCCAGGAGGCTTGGTGGGGGTGGGCACACAACTCTGTCCATCAGTAACAAAGGCCGACAGCCTTGTTGGCAGTATCGTTGGGAAAGAGGGTGGTCTCCCCCCTGTTCTTGATAAAGTCACCTTGGACGTGGAGTTATTTGAAAGAGCTGTCGGCACTGAGGAACTTGTTGCTGTTGAGAAGATAAGGACCAACGAACCACTGGTTCTCAATGTCGCCACAGCTGTAACCTCTGGAGTTGTTACGTCAGCTCGAGAGAATATCATAGACGTCTCATTGAAGCGTCCAGTCTGTGCAAATGCTAGTTTCAAAGCCGCTCTGAGCAGAAGAATAGGTGACAGCTGGCGTTTGATAGGCTATGGGATTTTCAAGTGATATTGTTGCCCTACAGAGTGGTCTTGGATTCAAACTTCTTTTTTCTGCCTCTGACTTTGCGGATTGATATCTTCACTGAGATTGAGGATCTCTTGTTAGGGCGTGTTCAGTATATGGTCATCAAGCCAGTTAGAGAAGAGGTTGAGAGGCTTTCACGGAGGGGCTCCAGCATCGGTAAGAGTTCACAGTTTGCGAAGAGGCTTATGGAGAAGTGCAGAGTCATCGATATGGAGGTAGAGCCATCCGAGAAGGTTGACGACGCAATTGTAAGGTTCTCAAAAGGAAGTAATGTGATAGTCGCAACTTCGGATATGCTCCTCAAGAAGAAACTAAGAGATATAAACGTGCCAGTAATCTATGTTAGGGATTACTCTCGGCTTGAACTCGAAGGATTTCCAATCAAGGATGGTAACTTGGATTAGGCCGAGATTGATTCAAAAGGTTGATCGACTTTGTTCAAGCTGTTAACAATGGAAGATGTGGTCAGAATTCCACCGGAGAAATTTGGCCGCACAATAAAGAAGGTTGCAAGAGAGCAGGTTAGACTAAGATACGAGAACATGATAGACGAAGAGTTGGGATACGTAGTATACGTGGTTGATGTTGACGTGGAACCCGTAGGTAGAATCCTGCCAGGTGACGGTTCAACTTATCACAAAGCCAAGATCCAGCTTCTGACATTCTACCCGGAATTGCAGGAGATCGTGGAAGGCGAAGTAGTTGAAGTCACAGACTTCGGCGCCTTTGTAAGAATTGGACCAGAAGATGCACTTGTCCACGTTTCACAGATTGTTGACGACTACATAACTTACGATGAGAAACACGGTGTCCTACAGGGCAAAGAGACCCACAGGACTTTGGGCAAAGGAGACCGCGTTAGAGCCAGGATCATAGCTGTAGGCTTCCCAAAGGGTGGAGCCAGCGGTAAGATAGGCCTCACTATGCGTCAACCATTCTTGGGTCGCCTTGATTGGATTGAAGAAGAGACAAAAAAGCAGCAAGGTGAGGGAAAGGGCTGAGTTGGCAAAAGAGAAAGCCTGCAAAAACTGCCATTTCATAAGTATGGGGAACATATGTCCCAACTGCAAGTCACCTAACCTCAGTGAGGATTGGTCTGGTCTTGTAGTAGTGATGGACCTAGAGAGATCTGAGATCGCTAAGAAGATTGGCGCAAAGAGCCCAGGGAAATACGCTATTCGTGTGAGATAGAGTCCTGACAGGGGGCTTGGTCTTTCTTCCGTTAGAGGATGTGCAACGTGACCAAGCTGGTTATAACAAGGGAGTTGAGAGCATTGCTCAAGATCCCACTGGGGGATCTCCTGACAGGCAACGAGGAGGAAACCATGACATGCTTGGAGAAGCTAATTGTCAAGGAGAAGCCGCCGAGAGTTATCTGCGTGGGGGATAAAGTATGTAGAAATGCCATGAGGGCCGGTAAGAAATCATGGATAAAGATCGTAGACGGAAAAGAGATGCGAAAAGAAACAGGACTTGACGATTTCGGCGGCAACAGGATTTTCCTAGTTGAGAACACTCCTGGAACGATAAACGGAATGGCTTGGGAGGCTGTTGCAGAGGCTATCAAACATGATGGCTCACTTGTCGTCGTCAAGGGTGAGGAGGATCTTCTGACGCTTCCGGCAGTCCTTGAGTCTCCAGAACGTTCGATGGTTATCTACGGCCAACCACCACACGCAGGAATAGTCACGATCAGAATTGACAAAGATAAGAAGGATCTTGCAAGAGCCGTGATTGATGCCATGATCCTTGAGCCGGATCAGGCCTAGGCTTTCACGTAGTCTGTGTAGCTACAGGACCCACATGTCCACCTTTGACTAGGATTCATGTGATGTGCCATTATGTTTCCGCACCTCGGACACTTTCTGTTCTTAAGCTTGATTGACTTCTTCTCATAGCTATAGTCATACAAAGTGCCCAACCCAGGCTTTTTCTTAGCTGGCTTCTTTTCCTTCTCTTGGCTCATTTTTTGGCACTCTTATTTCTTAGGCTTCTCCATCTCAGCCTTTGCCTTGTCTTCGGTTTTGCCCTTCTTGGCTTCCGTCGGTTGGGGCTTTCCCGTCTCTACGCCCTTTGATTTCTCTTCCGCCTTTTCCTTCTTGGTTTCTTCTCGCTTTTCCTCTTCCTTCTTCTGTTTGGCTTTGCGTTTTTCAGGTGGCAAGTTTCTTGTGATTATGTGCTCAGGAAGAGCATCTTCTGCAAGTTCTCTTGACTCATATATCTCGATGTGGCAAAGTGACTTATCAGACCCAGTCTTCCCTTCAATCTTGACGACATACAAGTTCTCGATCTTTTCATCGAACTGTTTGGACATAAATTCTCTCAGAGTCAGTCTCTCTGGAGTTCCCTTCTCGTCATGTGATACTTCGACAATCATTTCTCTGCGTTTCAGGACGGGATTACGCTTATCTTCGATTACTTTTGCCTTCATTTGATCTCTTCATTCCTGTGAATCATTTCTCTTGGGATTCGGTTGTGTCTTTAGGTTGTGTGTCAGTCTTCGTTACTACCAGGTTTATTTGGTATGTCTCGTCCGTTATCATTCGGCCTCTGACAAGTTTCCTTTTGCGTTCCCCATGTTTTCCTCTAAAACCTAGACTCTTGGTCAGGACCAAGTGCTTCTTTCCACCGCCATGAACGTCTGCCCTGAGAGGTATCCCGTCTTTGTCGCTACCTCCAGCTATTCTGATCTTCTTGCCGCTTAGACCAACCAAGGACCCGTCCAACGTTTCTCCCAGTGATCTTCCCAGAAAGGGCTTCGCCTTGGGCCCATCTACCTCTGTGACCGAGGCTTTCCCAGTCTCAGCTTCAGATATCGTGAGCTTAAACTTCGCCAATTGGTATCTACTCGTTAAAGCAAGTATCCTACTACGCTTGATGACAAACATATTAATCTGCCGAGACTTGATTGGTCAGGTTCCTCGGGCTCTAGAAGTTCCATAGCGGATTCTCTTTTCGCATTATTTCTGTTAGCTCGTCAAGAACAATGATTTCTTCGGGACTCAAATGGTCCCTTAGTCGGGTTGACAGCTCTCTTGCTGATTGTTCTGGAACAGCAACGTACAGGGTGGCGTCTTCCGCGACATTTCTTCCCATGACTGCCTTATCCACTGAGATGGCAACCTGCATTCCGGTCCTTGCCTCATCGATGTCTTTTCCTTTGTCTTGA
>JAPKYM010000281.1 GCA_026394315.1 Candidatus Bathyarchaeota archaeon
TACGTGTCCTCATTTACCGATGGAAGGTTAACGTTGACCCTGTCTAGTCCTGACCGCTTTAGCTCAAGCGCCCTCTCCAACGTCAACTGTCTCGCGTTCGTTACAAGAGAGATTTCCTGAATATCTGTCAGACTTGAAAGGAGATGGACTATTTGGGGGAGGTCTGTCCTGGTGAGTGGTTCTCCACCGGTCAGCTTAATCCTCCTTATTCCAAACTCTGTTCCCATCCTTGTTATCTTGAAGATTTCCTCAGGCGTCATCTCAGCGTGGGAATGTTCTTGACCCTCTCTGTGGCAGTAGAAGCATTCCAAGTCACATTGTTGCGTCAGTGATATGCGCAGGTTGACGATGGGGCGACAGTATCGGTCAGTGATCAATAGCATTCAGCGGCCTTGTGCATGTTTGAGGACATGTGAAATTTCTGGTAGAATCAACTTGTCAAGTGCTTTTCTGACAGCATCCGGTGAACCAGGGATGCAAAATATTGGTTTTTTTGAGGCGATTCCTGCGGTGGCTCGTGTTAGGACTGCGGCAGAACCCATCTCGTCGTAACTTATTCGCCTGAAGATCTCACCAAAGCCTGGAAGCCTTTTATCAAACAATCTCTCAGCAACCTCTATCGTGATATCGTCTTGTGAGATACCCGTTCCTCCAGTTACTATTACGGTGTCAACGTCAGGATTTTGAAGTGCATCTGTAAGCGTTGAGAGAAGTATCTCTTGGTTATCTGGTAATAGCCTCCTTCCGAAGACGACATGTCCGTGCTCTTTCATTCTGCTTTCAATTAGGTCACCTGAGGGATCCGTGAGGTTCTCCCCTGACGCTAATAGGCGAGCCCTTGAGGTGCTGCACGTTATTATGAGGACCCCTTTGCTGCGGGTTGCTCTTGCCTTGTGAAGTTTGGAGGTTTCGCTCATCCGGTTGATGCCTTCAGTTTCTCTTTGACTTTTATGAACTCGATCCAAGTTTCAGGATACTGTCCATGGTCGTCCTTTTCAACCTTCTTGACCATATCCCAGATATTCAGAAGGTACATCGTAACGGCGACAAGGGCCTCCATCTCGACTCCTGTTTTGGCGGTGGCCTTGACACGTGCCTCCGCTTCGATGAAGTCCTCACCTACCGATGCGGACGTCTCGACCTTTGAAAGCGGAATGTTGTGACACATAGGGATAAGTTGACTTGTGTTCTTTGCAGCAAGCGTGGCGGCGACCTCTGCGATCGATATTGGATCGCCCTTCTCGATCTTGCCCTCTCTAAGTCGCCTTGCAGTCTCGGGCCTAAGCCTTAGTCTGCCTACGGCCGTAGCCTCTCGAGTAACCACCTCTTTAGGAGATATATCGACCATCTTGAATCTACTTGTCTTTTCCATGTGTATTGCCCCGGTGCTTTCCTGTTTCTCATAATCATCTCTGATTTGGAAATGATATTCTGGTATTCGTGCTTCTGGGTTATCGTCTCGATACTTATAGATTCTACGAAGCCCCCCTACCCGCGCCCTAGTTCTAATTAGGGTCAGCAGTTTGACAAGTACCAATCTTCTCAAGCCTGTTCAGGAAGTACATCGAGTATAATGAGACAGCAAAGATGAGAATAACGATTTTGCTCGCGTAGACCATTGAGACGGCGGTCGTGGGATTTGGGAATTTGTTGACTAAGATGTCGGGGTTGGCAACGCCCGTCGTCGACATCAAAGCCCCCCAAAGCGTGAAATTGAAGAATAATTCATATAGGGACCCGGCCGCCACGACGAATGCAGCAATAAAAAGGAAAGTACGAACATCGTTGCTCAGGGCAGCTATTTTTCCCTCAAGATGCTGTATCAACGAAGCATAGAACAAGAAACCAAATACAAAGATCAAGGTTATTGGTTTAAACTGGACAAACGTGATCAGAGCTATCTCGTCTTTGACAAACTGTTCCCCATATACCACAGACGTTGGATGTTTCGTGATGAAGCAAAGGACTATTCCCAACACAAATAAACCGGAGCACGCAGAGATAATTAGCCACTTGTTCCTGTTCAGATCCAAACTTGCCAGGCACAACCTTTGTCCTATCTCGGCCTATTGAGGACTTGATAAACTTCATCTTGGAAAGGTGGTCTAAGGTTCATTTCTGAATTGTCCCTGCCAATCATTACTCGGCCATCGCGATATCTTGTGAACTGCCCTATCTCAGTTGCCGGGATTCCCTCGCTTATCAACTTGGCTACTATTCTTGCCGCATATGAGGACTTCGCTGCAATAAGCAGCGACCCAGAAGCCATTATCCTGAGTGGATCAATATTTAGTCGTCCACAAATGGCCTCGGTCTCAATGGACACCGGAATCTTCGCATTGTTGATCCTAACCCCAAGGTGGGATGCTTCTGCCAGTTCCCAGACCCCGCAGAGAACGCCTCCTTCGGTCGGATCATGCATTGCACTTACGCCT
This sequence comes from Candidatus Bathyarchaeota archaeon, assembly GCA_026394315.1. GTDB lineage: Archaea > Thermoproteota > Bathyarchaeia > 40CM-2-53-6 > RBG-13-38-9 > JAPKYM01. Next base: position 2,436 of record JAPKYM010000281.1, read on the forward strand.
CCAGCATCCATAGCAATCATCGCATCCTTAACCACACTGATTCTCTCGTAGAGTTTCTGGGCTTTTCTAACTACCTCTTTAGCCACTCTCTTCCTCAACAGTTCTTCATGATCATTAGCGATAATTGCAGTTCCTTCTATTCCAGCGGTCTTTGTAATTATTAACTTATCGCCGACAACTGCACCTCCTGAAGTAACATATCTGTTCGATTTCACTTCACCAACCATGAACCCTACGATTATGGGTCGCCCCAACAGGGGCGTTGTTTCTGAGTGCCCCCCCACAACCGTTATCCCCAGTTCACGAGATGCGCGGTCTATCTGAGCCATGATCCTTTTGAGAGTCGACTTCCCCGAGCCTTCCGGAAGCATTATTGAGCATAGATACCACACTGGTCTTGCACCTCGGGTCGCAACATCATTTGCGTTAATGTGCACGGAAAGCCAACCGATATTGGCTAAAGCACCAGCGATGGGGTCCGTTGAAAGGACTATCAGAGAATCATCCATTTCGACTACTGCAGCGTCTTCCCCGATCTTGGGCCCAAGCAGAAGCCTCTTGTTTGGAACGCCCAGATTTCTGAAGACAATTCTTTGAAGATCAGAGGCAGGGACTTTGCCTAAAGGAAAACGTTGCATTATTCAAACCTGTGTGGGTTAGATGGCGTCAACATATAGATTTGCTATGATGATGGTAGGCTCCCGCACTCAAGATCTATATCACTCTTTCAGTTGGGCCAGACTCGTCATTGCCTACCGATAGTAGGTAGACCGAACCTGTTCTTAGGCATTTCCTCAACATATTCGTAGCTTGAGCTATTAGCGCCCGCCTCTCCAGATCGACTGAGCGTGTGCACCCTACTGTCTTGCTCCACAACGTTCGCAGTACTTGCTATCCGCATCCATCTCCTCACCGCAGTTCATGCAATGCTTCTTGGGAGATTCAGTCGCCTCAGACCTTCTGTGAGAGCTCTTTCTAACTGCAACGGCTCCCATTCCAAGAATTGCCGCTAGCAACAGAAGGATCAAGATACCATTCTTCTCGATAGTACTCTCAATGCTGAGTCCTCGCTCTGTGGGCTTTGTCACTGATGCTGTGGTGGTCGAAGTCACAGAGGAGCTCGACGAAGAGGATTGTGGATTAGGTGAAGGTGTCGTGGTCTGCGTTGGGCTGGAAGATGCCTGTGACTGAGCCTGTGCCACCATGCTAATATCGTCCCAAAACGCATCAGGAGTAGTCATGTGTGAGACTGTCGTCATTTCAAAGAGGGTCCATAGGTGCGAAAGGATAACACCCTTGGAATTTCCGAATCGAGACTCGAAGTCACCTTTGATCTCGCGTTTGACATTAGACCACTGATGAAGTAGAGCCGGCAAAAAGAAGATCGTACTGTCCGAAGTATTGTAAAGGAATTCGCCTAGCGCGGGAGGCGCCCAAGCCAAATAGTACGAAATATTGACCGACCGGCCGTCCTTCAGCTCCATGTGAACGACAGATCTTATGTTCGTGTAGCTGTTCTGATCTATGATTGCGGGCATGACCCAAAAATCAAGCACCATATTCAGGTCTTCCACATTGTTAGATAGAACTTGCTTGACACCTCCCCCCCTCTTTCTGGTGTAGGGAATCTCTCTGGCAGGGTTGATGTAAGTCCTCAAACTCCAGGTACCTGAATGACTTGTTCCAGAGGTAAGGTCCACTTGCCCATAGACTTCATCATAGACGTAAGGTTCCCACCCCTCAAACTGCGACTCAAAACCTCCATTCACAATGAGATCTCTTCCCGAAGATGCGGAAACAGACAATATTTCGAAGAGGAGAATGGACAAGAATAGGTAAGCACAACAGCCTCTTGACATAGAAATTCTTCCAAACTCTAAGATTGCGCCAGGACTTTTTGAGTTTTTGCTCGGACTATGTTATGAAGACAACAATAATCACTCTGCGACTGACACACGATTCTTGAGAGCGCGCGCTAGCTAGTCAATTCCTTCACGAGTTAGGTCTAGACTTCTTCCCACGGAATGACGCCAGACGCTCCCCCAACTGCTCTTTGCCACCGATGGAAGCAAAGCTGAGCCTATAGAAGCTCCTACCATCTCAAGTCAAATTTCTTGTAGTACCTGCGCTAGCGCAATATACTCCTTGCATCTTGGCAGAAACGGCGAAAGATTCTTATTTCAAGAAGCGAAACTTATGGGTACAAAGTCGAGGTAAACAGATTGTCATATTATTATATGCCCAGACCCGCACAGAAAGCTGCATATTTGCCTCCAGCTCAGCAGTACCTCGTTCCGCGACCACCGGACGTATATGCATATCAGCCTCCTCCGCAGGAATATCTCATAGTCCAGCCTCCTGAGGTTTTCTACCAACCTCCACCCCAAGAGTATCTAGTTCCGCAACCACCGCAGAGGGTATTCTATCAGCCGCCACCTATGGGATATTTCTACCAGCCACCCCCACAACCCGCGGTCTACATGCCGCCTCCACAGGAGTACTACTATCAGCTTCCCCCGGCGAGATACCTGACCCAGCAGCTACCCTGCCGCGTATGTTGAGAAGGCCTTCGACGGCCTAATCTGCACGGTATTCCTTTCGGTTTGTTAGTAGATAGGCTGCAAGTCGGATGCAACTCTGCAGAATGCCAATATCCAATTTGAGGTTGACCAGCTGACGCTCTCTAGCCGAATCATGATTCGGACGATAGATGACGCGGACCACCGAGAGTGTCTCACGTGAGATTATAAGACAGCCCCTCAAGCAATACATAGACCGGAAAAAGACGGAGCAATCGGGCTTGCTAGAGGGTTTTGTATCTTGGGTGCTGAGACTAGTCGGAGAGTGGGGAGGGTATGGGGTCTTTGTAGGCATGGTCTTGGAGTCGAGCGTAGTACCTGTACCCTCGGAGATCATTCTCGTGACTGCGGGGTATGCTGGCATAAGCCCCCTAGTCGTAGCGGTCGCTGGTGGGTTGGGCTCGACTGTCGGAGCGGCAGTGGGTTACTTGATTGGGAAAGAGGGAAGAGTTGTGGTGGACAGGTACGGCAAGTACGTGCTTGTTACGGAGAGCAGGATTTCCAAGGCTGAGGGCTGGTTCAGAAGATGGGGAAACTGGACCATCCTGGCAAGCAGGTTGATCCCTTTCGTCCCCTACAAGGTCTTTTCTATTACGGGGGGCCTTTTGAGAATGAATAGCAGAGCGTTTCTAGGACTAACCTTGCTCGGGTCAATTCCAAGATGCTTTCTTCTGGCCTGGCTGGGCAACATGATCATGCAGGCTGAATACGAGATGCTTGCAGGTTTGAGCTTACTGGTTCTTCTGCTCGCATTTGGCTATCATGTTGCGGTCAGACGGTCAAAACGGAGCTCACTAGCCCGAGGACTGATACTTCATTGAGCCGCATGTCAAGAGGCTCATATGTGGGCTGTTCCGATAATCTCTTCCAACCTAGTGTAACCATGAGCGGACATGAAGTCCCTAAGGCCTTCAACCAGTTCTCTGAAAACCGCCAAGTCTCCATAGGCAACAGCAGATCCTACTTGAACTGCTGATGCCCCTGCGAGCATGAACTCAACGATGTCTTGCCATTTAGTTATCCCACCGCATCCAATTATGGGCAACGGCACCCTCTCGTAAAGTTCGTAGACGCACCTAACGGCGATCGGCTTGATCGCAGGACCTGAGAGCCCCCCGAATTTGCCACCCAGTATCGGTTGTCTAACGTCGATATCGATGGTCATTGCTCTTACAGTATTTGTGGCCGTGAGGGCGTCCGCTCCCGCTTTGGCCGCGGCTTCACCTATCTCAACTATGTCGGAGACATTTGGTGAGAGTTTGACAATGAGAGGCCCACTGAAGCTGGACTTGGCGGCTTTGGTTACCCGGTATACTAATTCAGGGCTCTGACCGATCTCTATACCAACTTCTTGCACGTGGGGACAAGAGACATTCAGCTCAAGAGCGTCAGCACATGCCTCCTTGGCTAATGTAGCCACTTTCGCATACTCATCCTCGTTGAACCCATAGACGCTTGCGATCACGGGGACCCCTCCATTTCTGGCTTCAACGATTTCATTCTTCATTTCATCGGCCCCCGGATTCGGCAATCCTAAAGAGTTCAGGAAGCCTGATGAAACCTCAGTGACAACGGGACCAGGATTACCTTCCCTAGCTGTAATACCGAATGACTTGGTGATAACAGCTCCTGCACCTTCACGAGCTGCACGCCTCAACAATCCAGCCGAGATCCCTATTACTCCTGAGGCCAAAATTACAGGGTTGGCCATTCTTAATCCAGCAAATTGGAATGCAAGATCAACTTTGGAGGACTCCATTTCAGCGACCTGCCTGCACACCTAAGACACGGCGTTCAGTCCTTTTGAAGCTAACTTATTGACGCGGGACCCCTCGAAAAGGTTTATTCACTCTCCAACCATAGTCCAATAGAATCCTTGTTGCCAGCGAACATCTGGAGCTGATAAGTTGGAGTCTACAATAATCATCACCCTTGTTGGAATATTCGCTCTTAATTCCAAAGGAAAGGTCGTTGAAGCAAGATTCTTTTCAGACAATCCTGGAGCAACAGCGGAAGTGCTGGATCGACTTCGAAGAGGCGAAGTGGTTAACGATCTTCTTCAGCTCTTGAAAGAACTGCTGCAAAGAGATTACAACAAAATTTCGTTTGAAGACAAACAGCTGGCTGCTAGTGCCGAGAAGGAACTTGGCTTGCCATGCAGAGTTATTGAACAATCACCTATGCTTGTGAAGTTCAGAGACAAAATCGGTGAATCATCAGTAGATCGGGGCAGATTCAAAGATCTCGACGCTTTTAGAGAATACACTCACGACGTTGCCGTCGCTATGACGGAGAGAGCGGTCACAAAAGAGACTGGTAGAAGAGATCTACATGCGATCCAACTTATTCGCACTCTGGACGATTTTGATAGGACGCTTAATCTCTTTTCCGGCAGAATCCGCGAATGGTACGGACTGCATTTTCCTGAGCTTGACAAAGCTATAGAGAAACATGAGACTTACATAAGGCTAGTATCCGACTTGGGATTGAGAGCCAATTACACTTTCGAGAGGCTTGGGTCAGAGGGGCTAACTCCAGACAAAGCCAAGATGATTTCAGAAAAAGCCGAAAAATCGATGGGATTCGTTGCTGACACGACAGATCTTGAATTACTGCAGACATTATCCAAGCAGACTCTAGAAATGTACAGGTTTAGAGACATGGCAGAAGGTTTTCTCAACTCGCTCATGGAGGAAGTTGCGCCTAACATGACCTCAATTATCGGATCTTTGTTATCGGCGAGACTGATATCGATAGCAGGGAGTCTTGATAGACTGGCCAAGATGCCCTCAAGTACGATGCAAGTACTCGGTGCGGAAAAGGCGCTATTCAGATCTTTGAAGACGGGTTCTAGACCGCCCAAGCATGGGATAATCTTTCAACACCAATACTTGCACACCGCTCCTAGGTGGCAAAGAGGAAAGATAGCAAGAGCATTAGCGAGTAAACTAACAATAGCGGCGCGAGTCGATGCATTCGACGGAGAATTCATCGGCGACAAGCTAAGTGATCAGCTTGAGAAGAGAATCAAAGAGATTCGGGATAGAAATGCTACCCCACCTCAGGTGAGAGAGAGAAATGAGAGATCTAGAGGTCCAAGAGCATGAGAGATTTCCTAACATCTTCAGAGTGAGGATTGATGGCCAGAGTAGGCTGGCGACGCGAAACCTAATTCCTCATTTGAGTGTTTACGGCGAGGAATTGCTGGATTACCAAGGGGTAAACTACAGAATATGGGATCCCTATCGAAGCAAACTCGCGGCCGTAATAAATAAAGGGGCAACGCAGATACCGATCAAGCCTGGGATGAAAGTCCTCTATCTGGGCGCGGCCTCAGGGACCACAGTAAGTCACGTCAGCGACATAGTAGATTGTTCAGGTGAAGTCTACGCCGTCGAGTTCTCTCAGAGGACCATAAGGGATCTCGTAGACAGAGTCTCAAGAAAACGCCCAAATGTTCAACCGATCCTTTCAGACGCCAGGCTTCCTTCACAATATCGCTTTGTGGTCTCCCAGGTCGATGTCATATATTGTGATGTAGCCCAGCAGGAGCAGGCAAAACTTCTGACGATCAACGCGCAGATGTTTCTGCGAAGACTGGGCATAGTCATGCTAGCGGTGAAATCCAGAAGCATCGACGTAACACTCAATCCTTCTGAGGTGTTTGACAGAGAGATGGAGACACTCAGGACTCGCCAATTTCAGATACTCGAAATGATTAGGCTTGAGCCTTATGACAAAGATCATGCGATGATAACTGCAAGATTTGGGGTGTAAAAGACTTGGGCGAGAGCCACCTAGAAAGAGCATTCAGGATGATGTTAAGAGAAGAAGTAAGGAAACTGAACCAGCATATGCCTAAGGAGAGAAAGTCACTTAGGACCCTGTTGAATGAGCAGACACCGTCAGTTGAGACACTCGATGGCTGAAGCACTGTAATGAAGAAGAGGGACCTGCAGAGATTAGCTGAAGTTGTTCCTCCTAGTCTTCATGAGAAGATCAGACGTCCAATAATCGTCCAGAGGAGATTCGGCCTTGGAAGCTCGATATACACGGTCTCTGGACGCGCGCTCGAGGAGTTCACTGTTAAGCACCTTCTTGGTCTAACAGATGGTGATTTTGATCATTATGAGGCCGAAGGGAGATTTTACATCTACAGGCCTCATCTGGCAGAATTGGTTCGCATGATTCATTCCCTGATAGTGATAGGATTTGGCATTCCGGAGGGTCTTGCTTCAGGGGTGAGTTAGCTCATCATCTAACTTACGAAGAGTTCGCCAGGTTCTTCTTACTATGGCCAGATCGCACCGGTTCTTAAGGATCCATTCTCTGATGAATCTGATCGTTTTTGGATCTGAAGGGTAACCTGAACCAAAGTCTCCGTAGATCTCATGTAGTTCGTCGATTATTTCGTCCCTTCTCACTTTCGCCAAGATTGAGGCTGCGGAAACGATGGGGTATTTCACATCCGCATGGTGTTCCGATATGATCCTTAGAGGGACCTCCAGTCTCTGCATTATTTGGCAGGCGTATCTTTCCGGGCTTCTATCAGGAGAATCTATATAAGCAGTCTGGGGCTTGAGGGTGTTCAAGACCTCCGCGACACATTTTGCTTCAAGGAGGTTTAGTCTGGTCATTGGGCGACCTCTCATAACTACGGAGTCGATCTCCTGGGGGTCAACGGCAATCAGGACGTGTTTTTGAGCCAAATTGATTATTCTTGGTGCTAGCATATTCCTAGACTTTCTAGTCAGGAGTTTCGAGTCTTTGACGCCAAGTTGTACAAGGTGAGGGATCGCTTCGGTTGTCAGCATCACACCTGCGATTATGAGTGGACCTATTATGGGGCCTGTTGGGAAGCGAGTCAACTCAGCTTTCTCCAAGCCTCGTCCACTCCAGCAATTTGAGTGATTTCATTGACACCTCCGTCTTGGCAATTGACGATTTGATAGGTTACGGTTGGAATGTTCTTATAGCTGATTCATTGCGCGACTCAAGGATCTTCAGGACCATGTCAAGGACCGCCTTAATTAGTCTGTCTCGATCACGATGAGTCAATTCTATTATCTGGGGGATCTCGTTAGAACCTAGGATGTCAAATATCTTGTCCCTGAGTTTGAATTGAATTGTTCCGAGAAAGGGTTTACAGCTCCTGATTGCTTCCTTCAGAGCAACCGCGAATTGGGGACATGAAAGCTCCATTGGACCGATCTCATCTACTACGAGAATGTCAACATCTCGCCTCCGTATCGCATTGAGTATTGAGGCTACGCCAATCTGTTCTAGGTTCCTCAGATCGACCCCGTACTTCCCCACTCTCGGCCCTCTCAAATCGACACGTGCCAGTATTCCTCTAGAGCCAGTGTAGAGGTCTAGCAGTTCAAAACCGACCCTCGATTCGTTTTCCTTGATTTCTTGGGTAATTATCCCCCCAACACCGTAGCCTTTGCTTCTGATGACTTCGACAACGCGCAGAGCAAGCGTTGTCTTGCCCACACCCGGAGTCCCAGTAATCAAGATCGATTTAGACATCAGGAACATATCCTGTTCGACATAGCTCTTATCAATGTATTCTACAACCCGAAGATGATCCTTAACCGTGACATCGCAATTCTCGTGGCCCGTTGCGTCCAGCACGACTTCAGTCAATTGTTGAGGGTTGCGGATCCCTTGACTGGTTCAGGCATTCGCGGATTAAGGTATGCAGAAGAGGTCGAGAATGTAGACAGAGTCTTCCTGAATGACATACAACCTAGCTCAGCGTCGGCTGCTCATCAGAATGCTATTGCAAACAACCTTGTGAGCAAAGTAGATATTCAATGTATGGGCGCAAACTTGTTTCTTAATCTCCATTCTGTTCCAGGAAAGAGGTTTCACATAGTAGATCTTGATCCTTACGGATCTCCCTCACCCTACTTTGACTCAGCAGTCAGAGCTTTGGTCAACGGTGGTATGCTAGCTGCCACAGCTACTGACATGGCAGTTCTTTGTGGAGTCAAACCTCGTGCCTGTATTAGAAAATACGGAGGAAGACCTCTAAGATGTGAGTACTCTCGCGAAGTTGCTTTGAGATTACTATTCGGGTCACTTGTCACGACAGCCAGTAAACACAGCATGGCTATAGAAGTCAAGTTCTCTCATAGCACGGACCATTACATTCGTCTCTATGCAGAATTGACACGCTCAGCTAGAAGTGCTGACAAGAACCTCGAAGAAATGGGCTACATATTTCATTGCTTCAATTGCTTGAAGCGCTTCACTTCGAGAGACCCGTCCGAGTATAGACGATGTTTAGGATGCGACAACACTACCACGTTGGCCGGGCCTCTATTTCTAGGAAAGCTTACGGACGGAGAATTCTGCAGACGCCTGATCGATATTCAAGAGTCAAACGAACGGCTGAGTAACAGAATCCACAAGATCTTTCTCCTCGAACTTGAGGAAGCTGATTCGCCTCCAACCTACTACACTGTTGACTCAATATGCAGGAGGATCGGACGTGCTCCGCCGAGCCCCTCCGCAGTAGTCGAAGCGTTGAAAGCCGAAGGATTCAACGCGACAAGGACACATTTTGACGGTCGAGCATTCAAGACCGATGCTCCTTCTGAGAGAATCGAGACCCTGATAAAAAGAATGGCTTAGGTTTTCTGTCTTAGTGCGCGCTACAAATCCACAAAACAGTGATAATACAATTCCTGATAATAGCTTGACAAACGGCTCAGGATTCCCGATAATTTTGTGGCATTTCACTCATTCCGAGGTAGCCTAGACCCAACACGTAAAGCTCTGCGCTTGAAGCCCGTGTTGCAGGTGGCCTGACGAGTCTAACCGTGCGAAAGCTTGTCCTGACTTCTTGCAGGTAAGTATCTAGCTCACTTCCCTGGAAGACTTTAACAAGGAAATTTCCACCAATTCTCAGCTTGAGCTGAGCAATCTCGAAAGACTTTCTGGCCAAGTGAATCTGCCTGGAATGATCCAATTCCCAAGTTCCCGAAATATTCGGGGACATGTCTGAAAGGACTACATCTACCTTTGCAGGTAACTTATCGGTAATTGTCTTGGCCGCCAACTCCGATGCTATGTCAAGCGTTACAAACCCCACTTGCGGGTAATCCAGCGGTGAAATAGGTTGAACGTCGACGCCCAGAACATAGCCATTGTTTCCAACGGTCTCGGCCACAACTTGTGTCCACCCTCCCGGAGCGGCTCCGAGTTCGATTACGCGGTCGCCTCTTGCGATAAACTTGTAGCTTCTGATTATCTGCTTTAGCTTGAAAGCTGCTCTGCTTCGGTAGCCCTTTTCTTTGGCAAGCCTGAAGTACTGGTCTCTTTGCCTCTTCCGAATCCAAGAAGAATTCTTAGTCATTCACGGTCTTGTGCTCATCATTTCGTTCAACATTTCTGAAGGCGCGTGGGTCAGAAGTATTCGTTAGTGCATCTTCATTTCTGTTGGCCGTCGGCTCATCATGTAATGGTGATGGCGAGATTCTTCAGCCATATTGTTAGCTTGTCACATTTCGCCGGAGAAATAAGTCCCGATTGACTACATCTATTCTCAAGATCGCAAAACGCACACGGTATCGTTACTATTGTGTCGATCTTTGGAATCTTTCTCTTAACAAGGATTCTATATGTCCATCTTCCATCAAAAAGCTCCTTTCGGCGTTCGATGAGCTTTTTCTTTTCTAGTCTAAGGATAGCTCTTGAGCCTTCGCGACTATCGGCACTGGTTACTTTCCAGATCTCCGATTGAAGAACACCATTTTCACCTGCATTCATTATCATGTTGAGGACGTCTTGCTCTGCTGATCCTCTTCTCGCCAACAATTACACCTGTTCAAGAAGATAGAGGTAGAAGACGACTTTTAAACATAGATCTTGAAATATTTCGCAGCTAACCTGACCTAATCCGTTCTTCGCCACCGGGTGCCACTCTGAGTATCCTCAAGAGATATCTTGAGAGCGCTAAGACGATCTCTTATTTTGTCTGCCGCCGTCCAGTCATTTCTTGCCCTTGCGCCATTTCTCAGATCCACAACTAGACTGACCACCCCATCCAAGATCCTTGGTTGTGAATCTTGAGATTTCGATAGATTAATTCCCAGTATTGATGAGAATTTTCCAAGAATTTGTAGAGCTTGGGAAAGCGCATTCTTTCCGGGATTCTGTATTACATAGGCTTCCAGCCTCTTTGCGAAGTTGATCGCAGTGGAGAGGGCAACTGGAGTATTGAAGTCGTCATCCATTGCTTCCATGAATTCGTTCTCTAGATCCAGCGCGGTCTTGAGGAACTCAAGATCGTTTGGTTCCTCTTTCAATGGGGCATTGTCCAGTCTCTGCTGGGCCTCAGTGTAGGCATTCGCGATTCTCCTGTAGTTCTCCTGTGCGTTCTGGAGGTTTGTCGGGGTGTAGTCTATTGGACTTCTGTAATGGCTTGAGGCAAAGAATACTCTTAGGACATTGGGGTCATATTTTTCCAGAACTTCCCTGATGGTTACAAAATTCCCTAGAGATTTGGACATCTTCTGTCCCTTGACGTTGACCATTCCTGTGTGTATCCAGTACCTGACTAGAGGCTTTTTTCCGCTCGCCGATTCTGCTTGCGCTATCTCTGCTTCATGATGTGGAAAAACGAGCTCAATAGCGCCTCCGTGAATGTCGTATTGTTCGCCAAAGTATGTTTCAGTTATTGCTGTGTCTTCTATGTGCCACCCAGGTCTCCCCCATCCCCATGGGCTCTCCCATCCCAGCTCGCCTTTCTTTCGGCTCTTCCATAGCGAAAAGTCGCTTGGGTCCCTCTTTCTAGGGTCAGGTTCGATCCTGTGCCTCTTCAGCTCCTCTGGATTTTGATGTGATAGCCTGCCATAGTCAGGGAATTTTGATATGTCGAAGTAGATGTCGCTGTTGACTCGGTATGCGCACTTCTTTTCCAGAAGCTTAGTTATTTGGCGGATTATTTCGGGAATGTGCTCCGAGGCCTTCGCAAAGAGGTTGGTTGATGATACACCGATTAGAGCTAGGTCACGGAGAAATTCTTCTGTAAAGTGTCTTGACAGTTCCAGGGGATGAATATTCTTCTCTTTCGCTCGGTCAATGATCTTGTCATCGACATCTGTTATGTTCATCAGGTAGAAGACGCTGTATCCTTTGAATCTCAAGTATCTGGATACTATGTCGTAGGCTAGATAGGTTCTAGCATGCCCGATGTGTGTATGGTCATATACTGTTGGGCCGCATACAAACATGTTCGCCCTATTTCCGTGAATGGGTTTGAACTCTTCCTCTGTCCCACTCATAGTGTTGAATACTCGCAAGACCATTGACATACACCAAGTTTCTTTCGATATGCTGCCATACTGATAGGTGCTGAACGATGTTCTGCGTCAGAGCTTATAGCCTATCTTTCTGAGAAGTGTTCTTCGTTCTTCAGCGTCCTTCTTGCTTTCTATTCCTTTTGGTGATTGACCATCAATAACCCCTAGTACTCCGCGACCTTCCCCGGTCTCCGCAAGTACTACATTTACTGGGTTAGCTGTTGCGCAGTAGATATTACAGACTTCTTGGACGTTTTTTATTGAGTTCAGGACGTTGATGGGGTAAAGGTTTCTAAGCATGACTAGGAAAATGTGTCCTGCTGAGATATTCATCAGGTTCTTAGCTGCCAGATCCACAAGTTCCTGATCATTGCCGGCGCTTCTTACAAGACAGGGACCTGAAGACTCGGAAAATGCCAGTCCGAACTTTGCCCCAGGAACGCTTCCTGAGATCGCCTCATAGATATCTTCAACACTCTTTATGAAGTGTGTCTGTCCTAGAATCACGTTAACTCCTTCTGGCCGTTCCACACTCACAATTTTAAGACTGATATCTGACACAGTAGTCACCGACTTTGAATTCACCAGCAAGCTGCGAATGTCTTGAACTGCTTGGCTTATAATTGTAGCTTGTTCGTGGTCAGCGCGCGCTCTCTATTTTCTGAAGATCTGAACGACGACTGTGCCACCTGTGGCACCAACATTGTGGATGAGGCCTGTTTCGGCATTGTTCACCTGTCTCTTATCAGCCTCACTTCTTAGCTGTTTATAGACCTCATTTACCATTGCGACACCTGTGGCACCAATTGGATGCCCCTTTGCTTTGAGGCCACCATCGGTGTTTACTGGAATCTCACCGTCTAGGGAGGTCCTTCCTTCCTCTGCGGCCCTGCCGCCTTCACCTTTCTTGAAGAACCCCAAGTCCTCTGTAGCGATTAGTTCGGCTATTGTAAAACAGTCATGAACCATAGCCAAGTCAACGTCTTTTGCGTCTATCTTTGCCATTGCATATGCTTTCTTTGCTGCTTCTAATGTCGCAGGGATGGTTGCCAAATCTGGCCTCTCATGCAGGGACATTGTTCCAGAGGCGTGTCCCAACCCTGAAAGATAGACTGGCGTGTCAGTGTAACTCTTCGCGTTACAAGAGGCGGTCACTAACACTGCTGCTGCACCGTCGGTGATGGGGGAGCAGTCGAAGAGCCTCAAGGGGTAGGACACCATAGGATTGGCAGAAGATTTGAGGAAATCCATCGGATCCTTGAAGGACAGGCCCTGCTTGGATCCTATCTTGTTTCCAAGTTCGAGAACTTCAGATGGGTATTGGGCTTTGGGATTTAGGCTCGCATTATGATGATTCTTTATGGCTATTGCCGCGAGTTGTTCCCATCTTGAACCGTACTTCTTGAAGTGGGCGTTAGCCATCATTGCGTAGAGTGCTGGGTTAGTGACGCCCACGGGGTATTCATAGGCAATGTCGATGCCTGACATGAGTGCCTCAGTTGCCTTTTCCGTCTTCAGCGAGGACATCTTCTCGACTCCTCCAACCAATACGGTTTCATACATACCTGAGGCTACACCGAGCGCAGCAACCTCAACAGCTGTTGAAGAGCTGGCGCAGGCCGTCTCGACGCGAAGGGAAGGAATCGGCAGCAAACCAGTCCAGTCAGCCATCAGGGAAGCGTAGTGAGATTGACCTTCGAAGAATTCTCCTACCGTGCCACCGATGACAAGGGCATCTATCTTCGCAGGAGATATTCCTTTATCGACTGAGCTGAGACAATCTTCTATTGCCTCTGTGAATATCTCGCGACTGATCTTGTCTGCATGTAGGCTATGGTGGAATCGTGTCATTCCGCCACCTATTATTGCCACTTCCCGAGCAAGCCCCATTCAAGATCACCAA
>JAPKYM010000049.1 GCA_026394315.1 Candidatus Bathyarchaeota archaeon
TACTGCGACACGGGTGTAATTCTCGCCGCGCAGTATTGAGTCACGATCATAGAGGGCGACCGTGACTGTCTGGCCACGTTCAACAGGAATGACTTGTCCTTGCGGAAAGTCTTTGAAATGAATAAGGATATCGGCTCTGCCAGCTCGATTAACATCAAACTCAACTCGCACCGCTCCCGGGTTATTTGTGAGGTCAACTATCATATCCTGTGGTTGAAGGTATTCATTTATCCAGACTCTCACCTTGTAAGGTGCAAGCAGGATCCCTGCAACGTATCCAGATCCATCCTGTGGTATATGTCCGTCCAACTCAGTCGATCCATCATAAGTGAAGTTGTAACTGTATGAATTCGGATCTGTAAAATCTTGGATAAGACGCATTGAATTCTCGATGGAATCAAGGATCTCGATTGTGACTGGTCTAGGGTAGACCAGTAGAAAATCCGCTAGAGTATTCCAAGCATCAGATCCATAGTTGTAGTTGAAAAAAGAAGGAGATCCGTCGCCAACAAGAGCGTAGATCAACCCGTTACTTGTGTCAAAGGTCAATGAGCCTCCTTGTCCAACAATGCTTGGAATAACAGCTGGAGGGAGAGAGTACCAAAGGTCTGTGGCATTATTATACCTCATGAATGTGTTGGTGATTCCGCCAACAAATGCGTAGATGAGCCTGTCTTGAGTGTTGAATGTAAGTGATGCCCCACTGTTTATCGCTACTGGCGAAGACAGTACAGGCTGCCATGTGGGTGTGGGGCTCGTTGGATTATAGCGCCAGAAGTCCATTGAGCCACCTCCTCCAAATGCATAAAGGTTACCATCAGCTTTATTGAAAACTAAGCTACCGCCTGCGCTTACAGAGGCCGGGGTTGGCGCTAGTGTCTCCCAGATGTTGATGTTTGGAAGGTAACGCCAAAAGTCAGTCGTGCCGCCGCCTCTCAATGCATAAAGCAGTTGGTCATTGCTGTTGAATGCGATCGAGCCCCCTTCAGCTACTGGGCTATTGCCTGGAGTGATCGCTTTAGTCTGCCAGGCATCATTGGCAATGTCATATGCCAAGAAGACATTCGACCCGCCTCCTTGAAGAGCGTAGATGTACTGTATACCGTCGAAGGCAAGTGATCCTCCTGCTCCGACTGGCCCCCGTGTCGGCGCTACATATCTCCACTTATTAGAGAGTGTATCATACTTGAGGAAGTCGGAAGTGTTGGCGCCCCGTAAAGCGTAGATAAGGTCTAGGCCAAAGCTGACATTCCCAACATATGCCAATGCTGCACCAAATTCTGGCCCAACACGTGTTGCTATAGAACCCCACGGCACTGGCGTCTTTGCGCATTTGGACATTACAATCCCCTCAATCTTGGGGCAAGGATAGACACATAGATCTATTCCGTCCATTGATTGACCGGCCCTAACTTGAACAAGCCTGATCATGGGAGTGGACAAATATGCCGACGCGTAGGCTGTAAGGTTGTAAGTTCCAGCAGCCAGACCGTAGATAGTATACCTTCAGCGACGACCTTTCCGCCGTCAGAGCCGTTAAGGCGAAGCGGACCTCCATAGTAGCCATATCCATATGCATAATTGTAACTGAATAAGTTGCTACGGCAATCAATAACCGTTCCAGATATGTAAGCAGGATTGGGATCAGCAGAAACAACCAAGACTGGAAACTTGTTTGCCCCTATCGAGTTTCCATCAATGAAGATCTTGAAGAAGTATTCTCCGACAATTCCTGGCGCTGTGACATTAAACAGCCTGATAAAATGAGAACCAGGATTGATGCTGCTTGTTCCGTTTGAGACTTGGACTCTGAACCAGGTTGGGGCAATGGGGTCACGATCTGAAAGTGTAGATAGCGAAATGAATCGGTAATCATTTGTTATGCTGCTCCAGACATAGCTTAAATTTCGCCCTACCCCAAATTCGGGAGGAATGTAAACAGCGATGGTTCGTTTCGTTGACTGGACTGTTACGTTGAATAGTAGGTCGCCGAAAGTCTGTTGAAGTATGATGGCCTTCGGGTATTCAAGTTTAACTTGGACATCAGGTGTTCCAAGATAATCATTGTGCTTGTCTGGAAATATCTGGCCTGGCGAAATCTTAACATTAGAGTCAGTCGTGATGGCTGCGTTGGCACTACTAGTAACTAGGAAGTTGAATAGGACAAGAATAAGAAGTGAGGTCATGAAGAGTCGTCGCAGGGCTAATAACTCCATCGATTGCTCTGATCATAATTATCTTCGATCAAGCTTTTTCATTCATACTTGAGGGCTGTGACAGCGTTCATTCTTGAAGCACGCCAAGCTGGATAGAGCCCAGCAAGAACGGCGAGCGCGATTGGGAAAACTAGAGAGAAGGCAAACAGTTGGGTAGAAAAGACTGGACTATAAGAGGTGCCGCTGGTTTGGGTTGAGCTTCCGGGGCGTCCGCCCATGGGGGGTGGGCTGAAGCTGAAGGAGGACATCCCTCCTCCGAGGAAGAAAGATAATACAACGCCCATTATTGTTCCTAATATGGCTCCCACTACTCCTGTGAGTGCCGCTTCCGAAAGGAATAGTGACATAATCTGCTTTGGCGTGTAGCCAATAGCTTTAAGGATCCCAATTTCACGTGTCCTTTCCATCACGGACACGAACATAGTGTTGGCAATTCCTACAGCTGCAACGACTAAAGTCACCGCGGCCACCCCACCTAAGAAGAGTGTTAGCGACCCCGTAATTGATTGAACAGTCTGAAGCATGGCAGTGGAACTGAAGACTCTGGCATTTCCCCCGAAGTAGTTCTGTATTGAAGTAAGTACAGTGTTTACCAGATCTGGTGATTCAACGATGACGTACGCACCACTATAGTACTTAATTGAGAAGATTGTGCTAGCTGCCATACTGGTAAAAATCGACTCATCAAGATTTGTGAATCCGACGCTGCCGTAAG